>NZ_RZOF01000211.1:0-11195 GCF_003998955.1 Mesorhizobium sp. M4B.F.Ca.ET.017.02.2.1
GTTGCCAGGTGGTTCCCCCACTCCGTCGCCGCTTCGCGGCGCCACCTCTCCCCCCTCCGGAGGGAGAGGAAAGCAGCCTCAGTGGGGGAGATGTCCGGCACGACAGAGGGGGGCGCGAAGGAACTCGGCCTATCCAACTCTGCCGTCTCGCGTGGCGATACGGGAAGCACCCGCCCCCTCACACCTTGACCAGCTGCCTCACCCGGTCCTTCTCGCCGAATATCCTCAGATAGCGCTTGATCTCCTTCTGGTCCCCGGTCGCCTTGGCCGGATTGTCGGAGAGCTTGACCGCAGGCCTTCCATTGGCCTCGGTGACCTTGCAGACCAGCGAGATGGCATCCAGGCTGTTGGTTTCGGTCGGCGCGCAGCCCTCGAAGTCGTTGGTGAGGTTGGTGCCCCAGCCGAAAGACATGCGCACTTTGCCGCGGAAGTGGCGGTAGGTCTCCTCGATCGTCTCGACCTCGAGCCCGTCGGAGAAGATCAGCAGCTTCTGCCTGGGGTCCTTGCCCCTCTCGCGCCACCAGTCGATGATCTTCTCGCCACCCTCGATCGGCGGCGCGCTGTCGGGGCGGAAGCCGGTCCAGTCGGCGACCCAGTCCGGCGCGTCACGCAGGAAGGATGCGGTGCCGAACGCGTCAGGCAGCACGATCAGCAAATTGCCGCCATAGTAGCGCTGCCAGTCCTGCAGCACCTTGTAGGGCGACTGCTTGAGCTCCTCTTCCGAATTGGCGAGGGCGGCAAACACCATCGGCAGCTCATGCGCGTTGGTGCCGAGCGCCTCGAGGTCGTTGTCCATGGCAAGCAGGACGTTCGAGGTGCCGGTGAAGGCCCCGCCGATGCCTTCCTTCAAGGCTTCCACACACCAGCGTTGCCACAGGAAGGAGTGGCGGCGGCGGGTGCCGAAATCGGAGATGCGGATGCCCGGCAGCGCCTTCAGCCGCTCGGTCTTTGCCCACATCTTGGCTTTGGCGCGGGCATAGAGCACGTCGAGCGCGAACGGGCCGAAGGCGCGCATGGCCGCGCGCGATCGCAGTTCATTGATGATGGCCAGCGCCGGGATCTCCCACAGGGTCGTGTACATCCAGGGGCCGCTGAAGGAGAGCTCGTACTGGCCGTCGCGCTTGGACAGCTCGTATTCGGGCAACTGGAAATCCTCCAGCCAGGCAAGGAATTCCGGCTCGAAGATCTGCTTGCGGCCATAGAAGGTGTTGCCGCCGAGCCAGATCATCTCCTTCTTGGAGAAGCGTAAGGTGCGGGCGTGGTCGAGCTGGTCGCGCAGTTCCTGCTCGTCGATCTCGTCGGCGAGGCGCACCGAGGTTGTGCGGTTGATCAGCGAGAAAGTGGTTTCGACCTTGGGATACATGCCCCAGATCATCTGCAGCATCAGAAGCTTGTAGAAATCGGTGTCGAGCAGGCTGCGGACGATCGGGTCCAGCTTCCAGGTGTGGTTGTAGACGCGCCGCGCAATATCGGTCTTTGCCATCTCGTCCTGCCGCCTTCGCTGCTCACTCTAGCGCTTGCTTGCGCAATTCCGGCCGCTTTTCCTGGAACTGCTTCAACCAAGCCTCTTAGCATTGAATTTTCGGCAACGCCTCCCGCTTTGCGGGCTGGCCCGACAAAAAGAGGCCGCCCCGGTCCAGCCGTCAGGACGCCGTCCTGGCGCCGATCACCCTCAGCCCCGGGCGCTTCCGACGGCTGCCGATGCGCCCCGCGACCGGCGCGTCGGCGCGGCCGTCGGCCTGTTCCTTCTCGGCGAACAGCCAGTCGATGAAGAGCTGGACGATCGGCGTCGACCTCATCTCGTTGCGGCAGACGACGTAGAAGTCGTCGACCGCCGGCACCGACAGGCTGAACGGCGCGACCAGCAGGCCCCTGGCCAGCAGCGTGCTGGCCGTGACGGAATCGCCGAGCGCGACGCCATGGCCATGCACGGCGGCCTCGGTCGCGGTGCGCGCGTCGCCCAAATGATGGCGGCGGCCGCGCTCCAGGTCCAGCGCGTCGGCGGCGGCCAGCCAGGTGTGCCACTCGCGGCCGTCGTCGCCATGCAGGATGACATGGTCGGCGAGATCGCGAACGGTGCGGATCGGGCGGTTGTTGATCAGCGTCGGACTGACCACCGGGAACAGTTCGAGGCCGGACCATTTGCGCATCCAGCAATCGCTCCAGCTGCCATCGCCATAGTGCACGCAGACATCGATATGCGGGGCGCGGATGTCCCTGGCGTCGTTGGAGGGAAGCAAGGTGAGCTGGATGTCGGGATATTGCGCGGTGAACGAGCCCAATCGCGGCGTCATCCACAAGAGCAGCAGCGCCGGCACGCAGGATATTGAGAGCTTGCCGGCGCTGGCCGGCCGCGTCATGCGCTGCGTGGCGGCGGCGATGCCGTCGAAGGCGCTCGACACCGCCGGCAGAAGCTCGGCGCCGTGCGGCGTCAGCTTCACCCGCTGGCCGGCGCGCTCGAGCAGCTTGACGCCGAGCGACTGCTCGAGCGCCTTGATCTGGTGGCTGACGGCGCCGTGCGTGACATTCAGCTCCGCCGCAGCCTTGGTCAGCGAGGCATGGCGGGCCGTGGCCTCGAAGGCGCGCAGCGGATTCAGCGGGGGCAGACGCTTGGCCATCGTGCACTCAAGTAGTGTGAGATTTTCTCACAACAAACACCCTAACAATATCAATTGATTTTTCAATGGAGCTGCCGGAAACTTTGTCCCGGAACATCATCAAGACGTGAAATCTGCAGGCAGCCAGGGCGGGACCGCGGTCCGGCCGGATGGCGGTCAGCATCATAGGTGTTGCTTCACTACCAGCCAGACGGAGGAGACCGACATGGGTTACGATCGCGGCAAACTTGAAGCGTTGCGTCGCAAGTATGGCGAGGGCCATGGCGGCGAGATGTTCGACCCGAAGTTCCGCAAGGTCGCCGACAAGATCTTCTCCAAGTCGGGCACCAGGCTGGCGCCCTATTCCGGCATCCCGACCTTCCTCACCGCGCCCTACCGCGAGGTGGCCGCCGACAAGCCGGATTTCGGCGATCTGCAGGTGGCGATGATCGGCGTGCCGATGGATCTCGGCGTCACCAACCGTCCGGGCTCGCGCTTCGGGCCGCGGGCGCTGCGCGCCATCGAGCGCATCGGCCCCTACAACCATGTCCTGGAATGCGCGCCGACGCATGAGCTTCGCGTCGCCGACATCGGCGACGTGCCGTTCCAGAGCCGCTACCGGCTGGAGACCAGCCATGAGGACATCGAGCGCCGCGCCAACCAGATCGTCGACGCCGGCGTCATCCCGCTCTCGGTCGGCGGCGACCACTCGATCAGCCATCCGATCCTGAAGGCGGTCGGCAAGAAGGCACCGGTCGGCATGATCCACATCGATGCCCATTGCGACACCAGCGGCCTGTTCGACCTGACCAAGTTCCACCATGGCGGGCCGTTCCGCAACGCGGTGCTGGACGGCGTGCTCGATCCCTCGCGCACCATCCAGATCGGCATCCGCGGCTCGGCCGAGTATCTGTGGGAGTTCTCCTACGAGTCGGGCATGACGGTCGTGCACGCCGAGGAGGTGACCGGGCTGGGCATGCCGGCCATCATCGCGAAGGCGCGCAAGATCGTCGGCGACGGGCCGACCTACATTTCCTTCGACGTCGACAGCGTCGATCCGGCCTTCGCGCCGGGCACCGGCACGCCGGAAGTCGGCGGGCTGACGACGCGCGAGGTGCTCGAACTGCTGCGCGGCCTCAAGGGCCTCAACATCGTCGGCGGCGACGTCGTCGAGGTGGCGCCGCAATACGACGCGACCACCAACACCGCCCATGTCGGCGCCCAGGTCCTGTTCGAGATCCTGAGCCTGATGGTGTTCAGCCCGGCCATCAAGAAAGGCTGAGGCTACGCCAGACCAATACGGCCGCCGTGCTGGAGCCGGCGGCCGGTTTCAACAACAAGCTTCCAGAAGGGGAACTAAAATGACACTTCGCACCACGCTGAAATCCGCCATCACGGCAATGCTGATGCTCGGCGCCGCCGGCCTCGCCTCGCAGGCGGCCAGGGCCGACGCCATCGACGACATCACCAAGGCCGGCACCATCAATGTCGGCATCTTCTCCGACTTCCCGCCCTTCTCCTCGGCCAGCGCCGACATGAGCATCAAGGGCTATGACATCGACGTGGCGCAGGCCATCGCCGACTCCCTGAAGGTAAAGCTGAACCTGGTCAGCGTCACCGGCCAGAACCGCATTCCCTATCTCACCGACAAGCGCGTCGACTTCCTGATGAGCGTCGGCTATTCGAAGGAGCGCGCCGAGGTGATCGACTTCGCCGCCGCCTACGCGCCCTACTACATTGCCGTCATCGGTCCGGCCGCGCTTGCCGTCAAAGGCAAGGAGGACCTTGCCGACAAGTCGATCGCCGTCAATCGCGGCACGCTGGAGGACACCTCGCTGACCGAAGCGGCACCGGCCTCGGCGGACATCCGCCGCTTCGACAACTACAACTCCGTCATCCAGGCCTTCATCTCCGGCCAGACCCAGCTGATGGTGGTCGGCAACGATGTCGGCGCCCAGGTTCTGGCCAAGCAGGACGCGCTGCAGCCGGAGCAGAAGTTCCAGCTGCTCACCTCGCCCTCGCATATCGGCCTCAACAAGAACGAGGACCGGCTGAAGCAGGCGATCAACGACGCGGTCGCCAAGATGCTGGCCGACGGCAAGCTGGACGAGAGCTCGAAGGCCTGGCTGAAGACGCCGCTCAACCCCGACAACCTCAAGGACTGATCCTGGGACAGTAGGGGGCATTGCCATGGGCTACAGCCTCGACTTCGGCTGGCTTGCGGGTGCGGTAGGCGCGATCGCGCGCGGCGCGGCGACGACGATCCTTTTGATCGCCGTCACCACGCTGGCGGGAACCTTCCTCAGCATCCTCGGCGCCGCCGGCAAAAGAAACGGCCCGAAGCCGCTCAGGCTGGCGATCGCGGCCTATGTCGAGGTAATGCGCAACACGCCGTTCCTGGTGCAGCTGTTCTTCATCTTCTTCGGGCTGCCCAGCCTCGGCATAAGGCTCGATCCGATCCTGGCCGCCATGCTGGCGATGACGCTCAACATGGCGGCCTACACGATCGAGATCGTCGGCGCCGGGCTGGACGCGGTGCCGCGCGGGCAGACGGAAGCCGCACTGGCGCTTGGGCTCAGGCCTCGTCTGGTGTTCGTCAAGATCGTGCTGCCGCAGGCGCTGAAGGTGATCTACCCGGCGCTGACCAGCCAGATCGTCATCATGATGCTGGAATCGGCCGTGGTGTCGCAAATCGCGGTGCGGGAACTGACCTACGAGGCCGATATGCTGCAGGCACGCACCTTCCGCGCCTTCGAGACCTATTTTGTGGTGACGCTGGTCTATCTCGGCCTGTCGATGGGGCTGCGCCGGCTGCTGGTCGGCGGCGGGCGCCGTGTTCTGGGAGCCGGCGTGTCATGATCGAGTTCACCTTCTGGGACATATTGCGCAACCTGCTGCTCGCCGCGCGCTGGACGGTGCTGTTGTCGCTCGCCGCCTTCGTCGGCGGCGCACTGGTCGGCCTGGCCGTGCTGTTCTTGCGCATCGCCAAGACCAAATGGACCCGGCGGATTGCCTCCGGCTACATCGCGCTATTCCAGGGAACGCCGCTCTTGATGCAACTCTTCCTGATGTTCTTCGGCCTGCCGATGCTCGGGCTGCGCATCGAGCCGTGGACGGCGGCGGCGCTCGGCCTCACCTTCTTCGCCAGCGCCTATCTGGCCGAGATCTGGCGTAGCGGCGTCGATGCGCTGCCGCGCGGCCAGTGGGACGCCGGCGCCAGCCTCGGGCTGCACTACCTGCAGGAGCTCAGGCTGATCATCCTGCCGCAGGCGTTCTCGATCACCCGCGCGCCGACCGTCGGCTTCCTGGTGCAGCTCATCAAGTCGACGGCGCTGACCTCGATCATCGGCTTCGAGGAACTGGTCAGGACCTCAAACGCCATCAACAACGCGACCTTCGAACCGTTCACCGTCTACGGACTGGTGGCGCTGATCTTCTTCGTCATGTGCTTTCCACTGACGCAATACGCCCGCGCGCTCGAGCAACGAGCGGCGGCACACTGATCCGCTGACGGCGGAGAAACGCAACCAAGGGAACCCGCCGGACAACCGGCACAAACAGAGGAGAAATTGAGATGAACAGACTGATCGCAACACCCATCACCCGGCGCGGCGTGCTTGGCGCCGGCCTGGCCGCCGCCGGCGTGCTCGCAATGCCCGCGGTGCTGCGGGCGCAGGACAAGTCGCTGAAGGTCGGCGTCTATGGCGGCTATTTCAAGAAATCGTTCGACGAGCATGTCTTTCCGGAATTCACCAAGGCAACCGGCATCGCGGTGGAATCGGTCGCCGAGCCGACCGGCGAGGCCTGGCTGGTGCAGCTCGAGCAGGCGGCCAAGGCCGGACAGGCGCCGGCCGACCTTTCGATGATGTCGCAGACCTCGACGCTCAAGGGCCAGTCGACCGAACTGTGGACGCCGCTCGACACCTCGAAGTTCAAGCACTATGGCGACCTCCTGCCCCGCTTCATCAACAAATATCCGGACGGCCGCGTCGCCGGCATCGGCGCGGTGGCCTGGTGGATCACGCTGGTCACCAACACCGACGTCTACAAGGACGCGCCGACCTCGTGGGCAGCACTCTGGGACAAGGCCAACGAGGACAAGCTCGGCCTGCTGGCGCTCGCCTCCAACTCGTTCCTGCTCGAAGTGACGGCCAAGACCTTCATGGGTGGCACCAACGCGCTCGACACGGAAGACGGGCTGAACAAGGCGTTCGAGAAACTCGCCGAGCTCAAGCCGAATGTCCGGCTGTGGTATCGCGACGAGGCGCAGTTCGAGCAGGCGCTGAAGTCGGGCGAGATCCCGATGGGCCAGTACTACCACGACGTCACCGGGCTTGCGGCCGCCGACGGCTTCCATGTCCGCTCGACCTTCCCGAAGGAAGGCGGCATCCAGGATTCCGGCAACTGGGTGCTGTCGCGCGCCTCGACCAAGGTCGAGGAAGCGCACGCCTTCATCGACTTCATGAGCCAGCCTTCGATGCAGGGCGTGATGTCGCGCAAGGTCGGCACCACGCCGACGTTGAAGAAGGAGGTGCTCGACCTCAAGCCGGAGGAGTTCGCCGCCGTGTCGTCGGACATCGAGCCGATCATCCCGCGCTACGACCTCTATACGTCGAAGGCCGACTGGATCAACCAGAAGTGGACCGAGCTGATCGTCGGCTAAGCACCAGCTGAAACCGGCCGCCGGGCATCTGCCCGGCGGCCCTTGCGGTGCAACGTCCTGAGAGAGGGGTGAGCATGTCCGGATTGAACATAAACGCCATCACCAAGAAATTCGGCGTCTTCGCCGCCGTCGACAATGTCCAGCTCAACGTGCCGCACGGCACGTTCGTCTGCCTGCTCGGCCCGTCGGGCTGCGGCAAGACCACGCTGCTGCGCATGATCGCCGGGCTGGAGGAACCGACCAGCGGCGCCATCGTTCTCGATGGCGAGGACATCACGCCGCTGCCGACGCACAAGCGCAATCTCGGCATGGTGTTCCAATCGCTGGCGCTGTTTCCGCATCTTTCGGTCGGCGACAACATCTCCTACGCGCTGCGCATTCGCGGCGCCTCCAGGGAAGAGCAGAAGAAGCGGGTCGACGAACTGCTGACGCTGATCCACCTGCCGGGCTTTGCCGACCGTCCGGTGGCGAAGCTGTCGGGCGGCCAGCGCCAGCGCGTGGCGATCGCCCGCGCGCTCGCTTTGTCGCCGAAACTATTCCTGCTCGACGAGCCGCTGTCGGCGCTCGACGCCAAATTGCGCGAGGCGATGCAGGTGGAACTGCGCCAGCTGCAGCAGAGCCTCGGCATCACCACCATCGTCGTCACCCACGACCAGCGCGAGGCGATGACCATGGCCGACCTCGTCGTCGTCATGGGCCACGGCAAGATATTGCAGGCGGCGCCGCCGATCGAAATCTACCGCAAGCCGGCCGACGCCTTCGTCGCCGATTTCATCGGCATCACCAATCTCCTGCCGGCGGAGGTCGACAGCGCGGGACGCACGACGATCCTCGGCACCGCCATTCCGGGCCTCGCCATGCCGGCCGGCATGACCAAGGCTTCGGCGTCGATCCGTCCCGAGGATGTGCATCTCGGCGAGCCTGCCGGCGGCGCCATCACCGGCCAGGTCAGCTTCGTGCGCGATCTCGGCGGCACGATCGAGACCTTCATTGAGGTGGGCAACACCAGCATCGTCGCGGTGACGACCCCGCGCGAAAGGCACGACGTGCCGGTCGGCGCCAAGGTCGGCGTCGTGCTGCCGCCGGAAAGCTGCGTGGTGCTCGGCTCATGAGACGCGAAGCCCCCAGGTCGCTAGCCGACTATACGCCGCTGTTCTTTCCCGGCCTGATGCTGATCGTCTTCTTCGTCGTGCCGTTCTCGACGATGATCGCCGTCAGCTTCTTCAAGCGCAATCCGTCCGGCTTCTACACGCCGGATTTCGTCATCGACAATTACGCCCGCTTCCTGTCGACCTTCTTCGGCGGCGTGCTCGGCTTCTCGCTGATGCTAGCGGTGCTGGTCGCCGTCTGCTGCGTGGCGATCGGCTTCCCCTTCACCTACCTTTTGACCCGGCGGCCGCGCCGCGTGCAGACGCTGTGGCTGGTCGGCCTCTTGTCGGTGCTGTCGCTGTCGGAAGTCATCATCGGCTTTGCCTGGTCGACGCTGTTCTCGCGCACTGCCGGTATCACCAATCTTCTGGTGGCGGTCGGGCTGATGGACAAGCCGGTGGCGCTGCTGCCGACCTTCGGCGCGGTGCTGACCGGCATGGTCTACCAGGCGCTGCCCTACACGATCCTGGTGCTCTACCCGGCGCTTGTCCGTCTCGATCCAACCTTGTTGGAAGCGGCGCGCACGCTCGGCGCCTCGCCGGTCAGGGCCTTCTTCAACGTCGTCGCGCCGGCGCTCAGGAACACCATCGTGGCGACGCTGATCATGGTCTTCGTCTTCGCGCTCGGCTCCTATCTTTTGCCGCAGATCCTTGGGCGGCCGCAGCACTGGACGCTCTCGGTGCTGATCACCGACCAGGCGATCTACCAGTCCAACATGCCTTTCGCGGCGGCGATGGCGGTGTTCCTGGTGCTGATCTCGCTGGCGCTGGTCGGCATGACGCTGCTCGTCGGACGCAGGGAGAACGCGCTATGATCGAGACCTGGCTCCGCCGTCTCTATTTCGGCTTCGTCGCGCTGTTCCTGGCAGCGCCGCTCATCGTCGTCGCCGGCGTCTCGGTCAATTCGCGGCAGGAACTCACCTTCCCGCCGGTCGGCTTCTCGCTCGCCTGGTACGCGCAGATCTTCACCGATCCGGAATGGCGGCTGGCGCTGATCCATTCGGTGACGCTCGCCGTCTGCTCGGCGGCGATCGCGGTGGCCATCGCGCTGCCGCTTGCCTGGTTCCTGTGGCGGCGCATCGCGCCATGGGCGAACATCTTCCAGGTGCTGGGCCTGGCGCCCTTCATCCTGCCGCCGGTCATCACGGCGCTCGGCTTCCTGAGCTTCTGGGCGACGGTCGGGCTGTTCGGCCAGTTCTTCACCGCCATCATCAGCCACGCGATCTTCTTCGTTACGCTGCCGCTGGTGACGCTGTCGCTGGGCTTTGCCTCGATCGACCGCTCGCTGGTCGAGGCGGCGGCGACCATGGGCGCCGACGACCGCACCGTCTTGAAGACCGTGGTGCTGCCGTTGATCCTGCCCTATCTCGTCTCGGGCTACGCCTTCGCCTTCGTGCTGTCGCTGAATGAATACATCGTCGCCTACATGACGATCGGCTTCACCACCGAGACATTGCCGATCAAGATCTTCAACGCGCTGCGCTACGGCTATACGCCGACCATGGCCGCGGTGTCGGTGTTCTTCGTCGCGGTGGCGGCGCTGGTGTTCGGCTCGATCGCCAGGTTCGGCGACATCCGCAGGCTGCTGGGCGCCATGTCTTCCGACGGCAACTGAAGCAAGCCTGCAATCGAATGGGAACGGCCGCGGGGCGACCCGCGGCCGTTCTGTTGGATCAATGCCCGAAGGCGAGCTGCGGGGTGATGCGGTCGCGCCGCAGCCAGCGCGCCAGCAGAAGCGCGGCCACCACGGCCAGCCCCGATGCCAGGCCGATCCAGATGCCGACGCCGTTGAAGCCGAAATGGAAGGCGAGCAGCACGCCGAGCGGCAGGCCGATGCCCCAATAGCCGATCGCGGCATAGATCATCGGCACCTTGGTGTCGTGCAGACCGCGCAGCATGCCGGCCGCCACCGCCTGCGCGCCATCGAAGATCTGGAACAGTGCCGCAAACACCAGGAAGGAGACCGCAAGCGCGATCACCCTGGCATTGGCCGGATCGCTCAGATCGATGAAGGCGCTGATCAGCAAATGCGGCCAGAGAATCATTACCAGCCCCATCAACGCCATGGAGGAAACGCCGATGATAAAGGCGGTCCAGCCGGCGCGCGAAACGCCTTCCGGGTTGCCGGCGCCATGGGCAAGGCCGACGCGCACGGTGACGGCCTGGTTGAGGCCGAGCGGCACCATGAAGGAGATCGAGGCGATCTGGATGGCGATGGCGTGCGCGGCCAGCGAGTCCGCGTCGATCAGGCCCATCAGCAGTGCCGCCGCGTTGAAGATCGTCACTTCGAAGGCGAGGATGCCGGCGATCGGCAGGCCGAGCCTGAGCAGGCCCTTGAAGCGCGGCCAGTCGGAGCGCCAGAAGCGGCCGAACAGGTGGTAGCGGCGGAATTTTTTCTCCACGAGCAGCACCGCCGCCAGGCCGCAGAACATCAGTGTGCTGGACAGCGTGGTGGCGAGGCCGGAGCCGGAAATGCCCATCGCAGCCACGCCGAGATTGCCGAACATGAACACCCAGTTGAAGAAGGCGTTGCAGGCGACGGCGACGAAGACGATGACCAGCGCCCAACCCGGCCGCTCCAGCGCCGAGATGAAGGAACGCAGCACGATATAGCCGTAGAACGGCAGCACCGCCCATTCCAGCCAGCGCAGATAGATGCCGGCCTGATGCGCCAGCCTGGGCTCCTGGCCCATCGCCAGAAGCACGCTCTCGCCGTGCCAGAGGAAGACCCAGATCGGGATCGAGATCAGGATCGCCAGCCACAGGCCCTGGCGCACGGTGCGGCGC
>NZ_RZOF01000212.1:0-10986 GCF_003998955.1 Mesorhizobium sp. M4B.F.Ca.ET.017.02.2.1
CCCCTACTATACCGGCTTCCTCGGCGCCCTGCGCGAGCGCTACCGCGTCGTCGACCGCAACCTTCTGTTGTCGCCGGCCGGCGAGGCGACGCCCGACTGGGCGCGGCAGAAGAAGATCGACCCGGCGATCAACGATTTCCGGCTGATCCAGTACGACATGATGTTCGGCAAGCGAAGCGCCGCACCGGACTTCTTCCCCGAAACGGTCGACAAGGTCGTCGCCCACACAAGCTGAGCCGGCGGGCGAACCCGCCGTTCAGTTCGTCAGCTGCAGCTTCGAGAATTTGCTGGCGATGGTCTGGAAGACGTTCGGCAGCTTGCTTGGATCATTGACGGCGTAATAGTCGCTCGGATCGGAGGCGCAGGCGCTGTAGAGCGCGCGGTTGGCCGCCGTATCGGCCTGCAGCACCATGGTGTAGACCTGCACGCCCTGGCTCTTCAGCTGCGTGCAGACATCCTTGGTCCAGCCATCGACATTGCGCGCAGCCGCCGTCTGGTTGTCGGAGCCGAAACGGCCGCCTCCAAGATAGCCGTAGGAGGTATAGTCCGACTTGGTCGGCTGGCCGCTGGCGCCGTAGACGACGTTCTCGCCGTCGGTCAGCAGCATCACGACCTTGCTGACGCCCGAGGTCTTCCAAGGCGTGGCGTCGGTATAGGGCGGCTGCGGCGACAGCACCCGCATGCCCCAGGCCAGCCCTTCCGAGACATTGGTGCCCGAACCGTTCCATTCGCTCATCTGGGCAGCGGCGGCGCGCAAGCTGTCGAAATCGTTGGTCAGCGGGACGATCGGTGTCGGGCAGGCGCGATTCGGACCGACGGTGATGGTGCTGCCGGTCTCGGTCACGATCTTGTTGGTCGAGGCAACATAACGCGCGACCTTGCTGACATTGGCGTCGAGCACGCCACTAAGGTCGATGCCGAGGACGTTGGCGCCCGGCAGCGCCAGCTTGGTCTTGTCGATTGTGTCGTCAAGATAGGAGTTGTTGTAGCCGGTCGACGAATTGCCGTAGGAAGCGGACGGCTTGCGGGCGACGTCGGGATCGTCCGGCGCGAGGTAGGGGACGAACAGCGTGTCCGGGTTGGACGGATCGGGTGGCGTGTCGGAGATGTTGTAGGCGCCCGGCCGCGCCTCGACGCAGCCTTTCCAGCCGGTCCCCTTCCAGCCGGTGTGCTTCAAGGCCGGAACGTCCTGCTGAAGCTGCTTGAACAGCGACATATGATCTGGACGTTTGCCTTTTACTGCCGGGAAATTGATGCCGTTGGTTGACGACTTGCCGTTCAGGTCGATCCAGGACGGGTCGAAATCGGGGCCATTGACGTTGACGGCGGTGACAAACGGCACCAGCGAGGCCCGCACCTGGCGAGTCGGCGACTTGGCCGCCTCGAGATAGTCGATCAGCGACTTGGTCGCCTGCCTGAGCGCGCTGATGCGCGCGCCGGCCATGGAGCCGGTGTTGTCGAGCACCAGCACGACTTCGAGCTGGTTGTTCGACTCCATCGCCGAGGCATCGACGGTGATGTGCCTGTCGTCGCCGAACAGGAAAGCGAAGTTCAGATTGACGTCGGCCGAAGCGACAGCCTTGGTCTTGATGTAGGTGACGCCCTTGTCGACGCTGAGCGTGGCCTGGGCATTGGACAATTCGCGGTGGGTCGTGACATTGGCCTGGAAATAGCGGTTGAAGGCATCGCTGCGCGAGATGTCGATGTCGCCGAGATGCGAAGAGGCCAGGTTGGCCGCGTCCAGCGCGTTCTGAAGATTGCTCCTGGCCTTCATCAGTGTCGAGACATCGGTGGCGAAGGCCACGGCGGTGAGGATCGCCGGCACGCCGAGCGCCAGCACCAGCGCGAAGTTGCCGCGCTTCGAGCGCCAGAAATTCTTGAGAAGCATCCTACCCCCCGGATCGCCAAGCAGACCGCCCCCGCGCGGTCACCCGATTTCGTGCGCTTCTCGTCGTGAATTTGAGGTTACAACTCAAAACAACCGCTTATGGTGGTTAAAGCCCGATTACCGGAAAATCGATAAAATAGCTTGCTCCCGAATGTTGGCGTTTTTTCCTGACTGCGACGGCAAGGACCGACGTCCTCCCTTGCCTTCCTCGGGAATTGCTGTATACACGCCCGCAATCTGCCGGTCCTTGCTGGGGGCTGAACGGAGGGCCGCAGGCTTATCGAAAGGCTGCGTGTGAAGCCAGAAGCGCTTCCGCCTCCCGTGTCTCCGCTCTCGACCGTCTCGTCATGCTCCTTTCTTCCCCGCTTCGCGGGTCAGAGAAGTTGCAGAGGCTTTAGCCGCGAGGAACCGGGAGAGAAACGAAGAAAGGCACCGATACACTATGGCTCTATACGAACATGTGTTCCTTGCCCGGCAGGACCTCTCGCAGCAGCAGGTCGATGCGCTTGTCGAACAGTACAAGGGCGTCATCACCGCGAATGGCGGGTCCGTCGGCCGGGTCGAGAACTGGGGATTGAAGTCCCTCACCTACCGGGTCAACAAGAACCGGAAGGCTTACTACACGCTGATGGACCTGACCTGCCCGCCGGCCGCGCTCAACGAGATGGAGCGCCAGATGGGCCTGTCCGAGGACGTGCTGCGCTTCCTGACCGTCAAGGTCGAGGCGCATGAGGAAGGTGCATCCGCGATGATGCAGAAGCGCGAAGAGCGCTCCGAGCGCGGCGGCTTCGGCGACCGCGACCGTGGCGACCGCGGCCCGCGTTCGTTCGGCGACCGCGATCGTGGCGACCGTGGCGATCGTCCGCCGCGCAGCTTCGATGGCGAGCGCGGTCCGCGCCGCCCGCGTGAAGGCGTTGAAGGGGGTGCAGAATAATGGTCGACATCAACCAGATCCCGACCCGGCGCCCGTTCCACCGTCGCCGCAAGACCTGCCCGTTCTCCGGCGCCAACGCGCCAAAGATCGACTACAAGGACGTGCGTCTGCTGCAGCGCTACATTTCCGAGCGCGGCAAGATCGTGCCGTCGCGCATCACCGCCGTCAGCCAGAAGAAGCAGCGCGAGCTCGCCAAGGCGATCAAGCGCGCCCGCTTCCTCGGCCTGCTGCCCTACGTGGTTCGCTAAGACTTCCGAAGCGGGCGGCCAGCCGCCCGCTTCTTTCCCCACGGCGACGGGCGCCGCAGGGTTGGACATCAAATCCCGGGTTGAGGCCGAAAGCCTCTAACTGCCGCGACAGGCAGGACAGCGACACGGCGGCAACGCCCCCTTTGCTTCCTGACCTGTTCCAGATCAATCCGGCGCCGATCCCCGCGATCGACGCCAAGACGAAGGAACAAAACCATGGAAGTCATTCTTCTCGAACGCGTTTCCCGCCTCGGCCAGATGGGCGACACCGTCAAGGTCAAGGATGGGTTCGCCCGCAATTTCCTGCTGCCGCAGGGCAAGGCGCTGCGCGCCAACGAAGCCAACAAGAAGAAGTTCGAAGGCCAGCGGGCCCAGCTCGAAGCGCGTAACCTCGAGCGCAAGTCGGAAGCCTCGCAGGTCGCCGAAAAGCTCGACGGCAAGAGCTTCGTGGCCGTGCGTTCGGCCGGCGAGACCGGCCAGCTCTACGGTTCGGTGTCGACCCGCGACATCGCCGACCTGCTGACGGCGGAAGGCTTCTCGGTCAACCGCAACCAGATTCAGCTCAACCACCCGATCAAGACCATCGGCCTGACCAATGTGGCCATCGCACTGCATCCGGAAGTCGAAGTCACGATCACGCTCAACATCGCCCGCACCGCCGACGAGGCCGAGCGCCAGGCCAAGGGCGAGACGCTGACGACGGCGGAGGCCATCTACGGCGACGACATCAACGACAATGCGCGGCCGGAAAACTTCTTCGACCCGAACGCCGAGTTCGAAGGCGGCGAAGACAACGCCTGACCAGGCACGATCGAGCGCCACAGCGGCGCTCGAAACGCCTTGACTGCCACCGGTTTCGACTGGACCAACGCCCGGGCCTCGCGCCCGGGCTTTTTTGTGCCAAATGGAACTTTTCGAACCCCTATATCTTGATGCAGACTACAGCGTCGCGCGTCCTTTGGACGCACAAAGGACGTCGTAGTCCTTTGACTTGGCGCATGATCCCGCCGCGAAATCGATAGCGATTTCGGGACCCTGCGTCAGGCCATCCTGTCTGACGTTGGGGACATTTGGTCATGAATATTCTGTTGAAGCGCCTTCTCGACCGCCTGGTGCGCTCCGGCAATCTCAAAGTGACCGGGCCGAAGGGCTCGACGGTCACCTTCGGCGACGGCAGCGGCGAGCCGGTGCACATGCACATCAAGACAAAGCACGCCGAACGCGCCATCAGCTTCGATCCGATGCTGGCGGTACCCGAAGCCTATATGGACGGCGAACTCGATATCCTCGAAGGCGGCGTGCTTGGGGTGATGCGCATCGCCTTCCAGAACATGGGCAGCGGCGGGATCGATGCGACCTGGTCGAAGGCGATCGAAGGCCTGCGCCACGCCTTCCGCCGGCTGCAGCAGATCAACACCGCCGCGCGCGCGCGGCGCAACGTGCAGCGCCACTATGATCTCTCAGGCGACCTCTACCGGCTCTTCCTCGATGAGGACATGCAGTATTCCTGCGCCTATTTCGAGCAGCCCGACATGACGCTGGACGAGGCGCAGGCGGCCAAGAAGCGCCACATCGCCGCCAAGCTGCGGCTGAAAGCCGGGCAGACGGTGCTCGATATCGGCTCCGGCTGGGGCGGGCTCGGCCTCTATCTCGCCAAGGCCTTCGACGTCGACGTGCAAGGTGTGACGCTGTCGACCGAGCAGCACGGCGTCGCCACAGACCGGGCGCATGTGCAAGGGCTGCAGGACAGGGTGCATTTCGACCTCAAGGATTATCGCTCGCTCAACGAACGCTTCGACCGCATCGTCTCTGTCGGCATGTTCGAACATGTCGGCGTCAACCACTACCGCACCTTTTTCGAGAAGTCGGCGACACTGCTCAAGCCCGACGGGGTCATGCTGCTGCACACGATCGGCCGCTCCGGC
Organism: Mesorhizobium sp. M4B.F.Ca.ET.017.02.2.1; assembly: GCF_003998955.1. Classification (NCBI taxonomy): domain Bacteria; kingdom Pseudomonadati; phylum Pseudomonadota; class Alphaproteobacteria; order Hyphomicrobiales; family Phyllobacteriaceae; genus Mesorhizobium; species Mesorhizobium sp. M4B.F.Ca.ET.017.02.2.1. Next base: position 4,996 of record NZ_RZOF01000212.1, read on the forward strand.
GTGCCGTGGGCGACCAGCGCCTTCGTCCGCAAATATATCTTCCCGGGCGGCTACATCCCGGCGCTTTCCGAGGTGATGCCGGCGATCGAGAAGTCGGGCCTGGTCGTCACCGACATCGAAATGCTCAGGCTGCACTATGCCGACACGCTGAAGCATTGGGGCATGCGCTTCGCCGCCAACCGCGACAAGGCCAAGGCGATCTACGACGAGCGCTTCTGCCGCATGTGGGAATTCTACCTCGCCGCCTCGGAAGCCGCCTTCCGCTGGCAGGACCTGGTGATCTTCCAGATCCAGCTCGCCAAGAGGAACGACACGCTGCCGGTCACCCGCGACTACATGGCCAAATGCGAGAAGGCGTTGGAAATGCGCGACATCGGCCACCGGCCCGAGCCGACCGTTGCCAAGCCCGCCCGCCGCCGGAAGGTGGCGGACGGGGAGTAGGAAGCCGGCCGCATCGCGGCCAATCGGCCCATTGTCCTTGCCATAGCCTGCCCAAGCATGAAAAAGGTCTCGTTATCGCGAGACCTTTTTTCATGACCTATCTCATCTACATCGCCGCCGCGCTTGCCGAGATCGCCGGCTGCTTCTCGTTCTGGGCCTGGTGGCGGCTGGAGATGTCGCCGCTGTGGCTGGCGCCGGGGCTCATCTCGATCGCTTTGTTCGGTTTCCTGCTGGCGCTGGTCGACACATCGGCCGCCGGCCGCGCCTACGCCGCCTATGGCGGTATCTACATCGCGGCATCGCTCGGCTGGCTGCGGCTGGTCGAAGGCGTGCGCCCCGACCGCTGGGACCTTGCCGGTGCGGCGATCTGCATCGCCGGCGCTTCGGTCATCCTTCTCGCACCCCGGGGAGCGTGAAGCGTGGAACTCCCCGCCCCGCTCCGGCAAGGCATCGAGCGCCTCCTCGAACATGTGCCCTTGCCGGCGCTCAAGCAGGCGGCGCGGACGCTGTCCGACCGCTACCGCGCGGAGCTGCGCGACGGCCGCCTGCACATGGCCGAGGACATGGCGGTCAAAGCCTATCTGGCGACGCGGCTGCCGGCGACCTATGCCGCCGTCCGCGCCAGCCTCGACGCGCTGGCCGAGGCAAGGCCCGACTTCCAGCCGAGGACCTTGCTCGACATCGGCGCCGGGCCTGGCACCATGCTTTGGGCCACGCTCGACCTGTGGTCCGACCTCGAAGCGGCGGTGATGCTCGAGGCGAGCGCGGCGGTGCGCAAGATCGGCCAGACGCTGGCCGCCGAGACGGTCGCCGCCAGGACGGAATGGCTCGCGGGGGACGCCACGATCGATCTCACCGATCTTCCACCCGCCGATCTGGTCACCGCCGCCTATGTGCTGGACGAGATCGTGCCGGCCTCGCTGCCCAAACTGGTTGGCCGGCTCTGGCAGTTGACCGCCGGCACGCTGCTGATCGTCGAGCCGGGAACGCCGGCCGGCTGGCAGCGCATCCTTGCCGTCCGCCGGCAATTGATCGAGGCCGGCGCGCATGTGCTGGCACCCTGCCCGCACGAGGCGCCCTGCCCGCTCGTCCCGCCCGACTGGTGCCATTTCTCGCGCCGCGTCGCGCGCTCGCGCCTGCATCGCCTCGCCAAGGACGCCGACGTCCCCTGGGAGGACGAGAAATTCATCTACATCGCCGCCTCGCGGCAGCCGGCGCCGGCGCGCCCGGCGCGTGTGATCGCGCCGCCGAAAGCCGGCTCCGGCAAAGTGCTGCTCAAGCTTTGCGTGCCCGACGGCAGTGCCGGCGAGACGCTGTTCAGCAAGCGCGACGGCGACGCGTTCAGGATCGCGCGACGGCTGGACTGGGGCGACCCGCTGGATATTTGAATGACAATTTGTTCTTTATTTGTTCTACAGCTTCGCGTAGAATCGCGACCTTGCCGAGTCAACCGGAATCGGGGCACGGGAATTCTGTCCTGTGGACGGTTTGCCGTTCCTGTGAACAGCGGGCATCAAGGCTGATTGGCCTTCGGGTGATGCAGAAAGGTCAGCACCGACTCATCTCGTTCTTGCTATCGAGAAGTCGGGATCGAAATCGGGGATATCATGGCTGAGGCAGCGCGCAAATTCGGCGTGGCGGAGCAACCGCTCTATCGCGAGGCACCGAACAATATCGAGGCCGAGCAGGCGCTGCTCGGCGCCATCCTCGTCAACAACGACGCCTTCTACCGGGTCTCCGACTTCCTCAAGCCCGCGCATTTCCACGAGCCGCTGCATCGCCGGATATTCGAGGTGGCGGCCGAGCTCATTCGCATGGGCAAGATCGCGACCCCGATCACGCTGAAGACCTTCCTGCCGGCGGACGAAAAGGTCGGCGACATGACGGTGGCTCAATATGTCGTGCGGCTCGCCGTCGAGGCCGTCACCGTCGTCAACGCCACCGACTATGGCCGCGCCATCTACGACCTCGCCACGCGCCGCGCGCTGATCACCGTCGGCGAGGACATGGTCAACATCGCCTATGACGCCCCGGTCGACATGTCGCCGTCCGACCAGATCGAGGACGCCGAGCGGCGCCTGTTCGAGCTGGCCGAGACCGGCCGCTACGACGGCGGCTTCGAGAGCTTCACCGACGCGGTCAAAACCGCCGTCGACATGGCCAACGCCGCCTATATGCGCGACGGCGGCCTGTCCGGCATCGCCACCGGCCTGCGCGACCTCGACCGCCGCATGGGCGGCCTGCAGCCTTCCGACCTGATCGTGCTTGCCGGCCGCCCAGGCATGGGCAAGACGTCGCTCGCCACCAACATCGCCTTCAACATCGCCGAGGCCTATGTGCCTGCGCAGCAGGCCGACGGCTCGTTCAAGGCCGCCAATGGCGGCGTCGTCGGCTTCTTCTCGCTCGAAATGTCGTCGGAGCAGCTCGCCACCCGCATCATCTCCGAGCAGACCGAGATCTCGTCGTCGAAGATCCGCCGCGGCGAGATCTCGGAGATGGATTTCGAAAAGCTGGTCGCCTGCTCGCAGACCATGCAGAAGATCCCGCTGTTCATCGACCAGACCGGCGGCATCTCGATCGCCCAGCTTTCCGCCCGCGCGCGCCGCCTGAAGCGCCAGCGCGGCCTCGACCTCATCGTCATCGACTATATCCAGCTGATGCAGGGCTCCAGCGCCAAGGCCTCGCAGAACCGTGTGCAGGAAATCACCGAGATCACCACCGGCCTCAAGGCGCTGGCCAAGGAGCTCGGCGTGCCGATCATCGCGCTGTCGCAGCTGTCGCGTCAGGTCGAAAGCCGCGACGACAAGCGTCCGCAGCTCTCGGACCTGCGCGAATCCGGCTCCATCGAGCAGGACGCCGACGTGGTGCTGTTCGTCTATCGCGAGGAGTACTACCTCAAGAACCGCGAGCCGAAGCTCGGCACCGACGAGTACATCAAGTGGGAAGCCGAGATGAACGAGATGCGCGGCAAGGCCGAGGTGATCGTGGCCAAGCAGCGCCACGGCCCGACCGGCTCGGTCAGCCTCGCCTTCCACGGCGAATTCACCCGCTTCTCCGACCTCGCGGAAGAGCATCATTTGCCGGACAGGTTTGAGTAGTTTTTTGACCCGCAGTCGCGCTCCGTCACACCCCCCTCTGGCCTGCCGGCCATCTCCCCCGCAAGGGGGGAGATCGACAGCTTTGGCGGCGGTCCCTGTCCTGCAACGTCGGCGATTGGCGAAAACGGTGGCGACATCCAATCTCCCCCCTTGCGGGGGAGATGTCCGGCAGGACAGAGGGGGGTGGGCGGGAACGCCAGCCTTCCGCCATCTGCGAACGGCGCAACTGCATGGCTAAATCGCGCGTCCAGTTCATCTGCCAGAATTGCGGATCGGTGCACCAGCGCTGGGCAGGCAAGTGCGATGCCTGCGGCGAGTGGAACACGCTGGTCGAGGAAGGCACCTCCGGCGGCATCGGCTCGGGACCGGCCAACACCCGCAACGCCCGCAAGGGGCGCGCCGTGGTGCTGACCAGCCTGTCGGGCGACATCGAGGACGCGCCGCGCATCGTCTCCGGCATCGGCGAGCTCGACCGCGCCACCGGCGGCGGCTTCGTGCGCGGCTCGGCGCTGCTGGTGGGCGGCGATCCCGGCATCGGCAAGTCGACGCTGCTGACGCAAGCCGCCGCCGCGCTTGCCTCGAGGGGACACCGCATCGTCTATGTCTCCGGCGAGGAAGCCGTTGCCCAGATCCGGCTGCGCGCCCAGCGCCTCGGCGTCGCCTCGACGCCGGTCGAGCTCGCCGCCGAGACCAATGTTGAGGACATCCTGGCAACCATCGCCGACGGCAAGCGGCCCGACCTCGTCATCCTCGATTCCATCCAGACGCTGTGGACCGACCTCGCCGATTCGGCGCCCGGCACCGTCACCCAGGTGCGCGCGGCAGCGCAGGCGATGATCCGCTACGCCAAATCCACCGGTGCTGCGATCGTGCTGGTCGGCCATGTCACCAAGGAAGGCCAGATCGCCGGCCCGCGCGTCGTCGAGCACATGGTCGACGGCGTGCTTTATTTCGAGGGCGAAGGCGGCCACCACTACCGCATCCTGCGCACGGTGAAGAACCGCTTCGGCCCGACCGACGAGATCGGCGTGTTCGAGATGTCGGACAAGGGCCTGCGCGAGGTCGCCAACCCGTCAGAACTCTTTCTCGGCGAGCGTCATGCGAAGTCGCCGGGTGCCGCCGTTTTCGCCGGCATGGAGGGCACGCGCCCGGTGCTGGTCGAAATCCAGGCGCTGGTGGCGCCGTCTTCGCTGGGCACGCCGCGCCGCGCCGTGGTCGGCTGGGACGGCGCGCGGCTGTCGATGGTGCTCGCCGTGCTCGAAGCCCATTGCGGCGTGCGCTTCGGCCAGCATGATGTCTATCTCAACGTCGCCGGCGGCTACCGGATCAGCGAGCCGGCTGCCGATCTGGCGGTCGCCGCCGCCCTGGTTTCCTCGCTCACCGGTCTTGCCCTTCCCGCCGATTGCGTCTATTTCGGCGAGATCAGCCTGTCGGGTGCGGTGAGGCCGGTTGCGCATGCGCAGCAGCGCCTCAAAGAGGCCGAAAAGCTGGGTTTCGGTAGTGCGGTCCTGCCCTTGGGCAGCGAGGAACTTGTCGGTGGCAATGGCGCTGGGGGGATCGGGGCCGGCGCTTTCCAGCCCACCGAGCTTGCCGACCTCGTGGCGCGTATAGCCGGCTCACGGCGCAACCGCGCCGAGGAGCAAGAATGACGCGGCTCGTCGAGCGGTAAAGACATCGAGCGCTGAAGACATGGAGTGGGGCGAAGGACATGCCGATTACGCTGCTTGACGGAATTCTCGTCGGCTTCACCCTGGTCTCGGCGATGCTTGCCATGGTGCGCGGCTTCTCGCGCGAGGTGCTGTCCATCGTCTCCTGGGTGGCGGCGGCCGCGGCGGCCTTCTTCTTCTACAAGCCGGTGCTGCCCTACGTTCAGCCCTATGTCGACAATGACAAGATCGCCATGGCGGCGGCCGCCGGCGTCGTCTTCGTCATCGCGCTGATCGTCGTTTCGGTCATCACCATGAAGCTCGCCGACTGGATCATCGATTCCCGTATCGGCGCCCTCGATCGCACACTCGGCTTCCTCTACGGCGCGGCGCGCGGCGTCCTGGTGGTCGCGGTGGCGCTCTTGTTCTTCAACTGGCTGGCCGGCGCCAAGGCGCCCGGCTGGGTCGCCAACGCCAAGTCGCGGCCGCTGCTGGAGACGATCGGCGCCAAGCTCGAAAGCCTGCTTCCCGAGAACACGGAAGACCTCGTCAACAAATACACGCACAAGGGTGCGCCCGCGACCGAGACGCCGGTGGCACCCGGCGCGACGACCGATCAGCCGGCGGCCGAACCGCCGGCAAACGGCGACGATGCCGATGCGCCGGCCGACGACAGCGAAGGCGAAGCGCCGGCCGACAACGCGCCGGCTCCGGCTCCCGCCAGCCCGGCGCCGGCAAACTGATCCCGGTCAAACGGGCGCCCGCGGCAAGGCGGGCGCTTCCCCGGGATTGACGTTGGTGTGAAC
>NZ_RZOF01000213.1:0-10955 GCF_003998955.1 Mesorhizobium sp. M4B.F.Ca.ET.017.02.2.1
CGCCCCGAACCGTCCGAGGCGGGTTGCGTCACCGCCTCGCCGAAGGTCTCCGGCGGCAGCTGGTCGCGCAGCGGCTCCAGCAGGGCAAGCTCCTCGGGCGAAGGCGTGCCTTGCGCGCGAAAGTCCGATTTCTCGAAGCACGATTGCGAGCGCTCGTAGGAGCCGTAGAAGAAGTTGCGCCGCGTCCATTCGAAGTCGAAGCAGAGCCCGATCGCTTGCCGCACGCGCGGGTCGCGAAACTGCTCACGCCGCTGGTTGACGGCGGTGGCCTGCATCGAGGGCAAGGCCTCGGCCGGGAATTCGCGCTTGACCACCTTGCCGGCGGTGAAGGCCGGAAAGTCGTAAGCCGTCGCCCAGACCCGCGAAGTGAACTCCTCCCTGTAGAGGATCTCGCCCTTCTTGAAGGCTTCGAAGCCGGCGGTGCGATCCTGGTAGAACTCGATGCGGATGCGCTCGAAATTGTTCTGGCCACGATTGGCCGGAAGATCCTTGCCCCAATAGTCGGCCACCCGCTCAAATTCGATCCAGGCCCCGGCCGACCAGCGGCCGACCTTGTAGGCGCCGCATCCGAGCGGCGGGTTGAGTTGCGAGGAATCGAATGGGTTGGCGGTATAGAAGGCCTTCGACAGGATCGGGAATTCGACGATGTTGAGGATGGTGCGGGCGGATTGCTTGCCGGAGAAACTCAGCCTGAGCGTGCGCGGATCGACGGCGACCGCATCCTCGAGATGGGCTAGCGACAGCGACAGGTCGGGATGGCCCCTTTCTTTGAACAGCTTCAAGGAGAAGGCCGCGTCCTCGGCGGTCAGCGGCGTGCCGTCATGGAAGCGCGCCTCGGGCCTCAGCGAAAAGGTGAAGCTGTTGCGGTCGTCCGCAATCGTCACGCCGTCGGCAATCAGGCCGTAGACGGCGTCCGGCTCGTCCAGCGCCCTGGTCATCAGCGAATCGAAGCACAGGCCCATGCGGGGCGGCGAATCGCCCTTGGGCGTGTAGGAGTTCAGCGTGTTGAAGGTCTGCGGGCTCTGGTTGTAGCCCCAGTTGGGCGGCGAGAAGTTGAATGTGCCGCCTTGCGGCGCGTCGATGTTGACGTAGTCGAAATGCGCGAAATCCCGCTTGTATTTCAAGTCGCCGAACGCCGACAGTCCGTGCAGTTTCACGCCCGTCGGAGTGGCGGCGAAGGCGCGGCCGGGTAATAGCGCGGCGGCCGTAGCGGCGGCGCCGAGCGCCAGGACATCGCGGCGGGAGAGCGCCATCGTCGGTTGTCGCCCCATCAATTGCTGCTCTTGTATTTGGCCGCCAGCGCCTTTTCCTTCGCCGGGTCGATCCACCAGGAACTCTGGTCGGCGCCGCTATAGGTCGGCTGCTTTTCCGGGATGCCGAACTTGTTCCAGTAGGCGAGCCACAACACGGCGCGGTAATATTGCGGCACCACATAGAAGTTCCACAGCAGCACCCGGTCGAGCGCGTGGGTGGCGGCGACGAGGTCGTCGCGGTCGGTGGCGAAGATGATGCGGTCGACGAGCGCGTCGACGACCGGATCCTTGATGCCGGCATAGTTGCGCGACCCAGGCTTGTCGGCGGCCTTCGAGCTCCAGAAGTCGCGCTGCTCGTTGCCGGGCGATTCCGACTGCCCGAGCTGACCTATGATGACGTCGTAATCGAAATTGTTGACGCGGTTGACATACTGGGTCTGGTCGATGATGCGCAGCGTCGCATCGACACCGATCTTACGCAGATTGGCGATCCAGGGACTGGCGATGACCTGGTCGGTATCGTTCCAGCCGAGGATCTCGAATTTGAACGGCGCGCCGGTCTTGGCGTTCACCATCTTGCCGCTCTTGATGACCCAGCCGGCCTTGGCGAACAGCTCGACCGCCTGCTTCAGATATTTCCGCTCGGCCTGAGGGGTATCGTAGACCGGCAGCTTGAATTCCTGCGTGAAGAGCTCGGATGGCAGCTTGTCGCGGTACTTTTCCAGGATTTCCAGCTCCTTGCCCTGCGGCAGGCCGCTGGATGCCAGTTCCGTGCCCTGGAAATAGCTCTGCGTGCGGGTGTTGAAACCATAGAAAAGCGTGCGGTTCATCGTCTCGAAATCGAACGGATAGGTCAGTCCCTCGCGCACCAGGCGATCCCCAAACAGGGGACGCCGCTGGTTCAGCATGAAGGCCTGCATCGGCTCGGGTGAGGTGGTCTTGAATTCCTGTTTGATGACGTCGCCGGCCTGGATCGCCGGGAAACTATAGAACGTCTTCCAGCGCTTCGAGCTGTTTTCCGGCTTGATGTCGTCAAGTCCGCCTTTTGTGAAGGCCTGCCAGGCGGCATTGTCATCGAGGATGTAGGTGAAGCGCTGCGTATCGAAATTCTCGCGGCCGATCTTCACCGGCAGCTTGGCAGCCCAATAGTCCGGCACGCGCTGCCAGACGATTTCCGAACCCGGCTTGAAGCTGGCGATCTTGTAGGCGGCCGAGCCGAGCGGCGGTTCAAGCGTCGGTCTGGTGACATCGCGCTTCTTGCCGTTGGCGTCGGTGCCTTCCCACCAGTGCTTCGGCAGCACGGCGAGGTCGCCGATGATCTTCGGCAGTTCGCGATTGCCCTTCTGGTTGAAATGGAACTCGACCTCGCGGTCCGAGATGGCGACGGCGTCGGTAACGTTCTCGAAATAGCGGCTGTATTGCGGGCTGTTGGCCTTCAGCACCTGGAAGGACCAGATCACGTCGTCGGTGGTGATCGGCTCGCCGTCGTGCCATTTGGCCCTCGGGTCCAGCCGGTAGGTCGCCGAGGAATAGTCGGCCGGATATTTGTAGGCGTCCGCGATCAGCGGATGGCTGGTGCTGCCTTCGTCGGTCGACTGCTCCATCAGCGTGTCGTAGAGCAGCCCGCCACCGAAGCCGACCAGCCCCGCGGCCGGCGAACCCTGCACGATGTAGGGGTTGAAGCTGTCGAAGGTGCCGAGAACGACGGAATTGTAGGTGCCGCCCTTCGGCGCGTCCGGATTGACATAGTCGTAGTGCTGGAAGTTGTCGCCGTATTTGGAGTCGCCGATCAGCGAGGAGGTGGTGCGCCATTCATCCGCGAAGCCGGCCTGCAGGCTGCCGGCAAGGGCGGCCGCTATCAGTGCGGATTTGAGAACAGTTCGGCCAACCGTCATGCGTTCTCCTCTAGCGAACAATCCCCACCGGCAATCTAGATCATTTGACGACCGTGGAAACCGCAATGCGCCGGCTTTGTCGCCACACATGCGGTTTTCCTAACAGAAAAGCCGGGACGAACCCGGCTTTTCTGAGGATGTCTTTATGACAAATTGTTTATTGAGCGGGTGCCGCCGGCTTGGCGGGGGCTGCGCCCTCGGCCGGCTTGGCCGGCGCGGCGCCTTCCGCAGGCTTGGCTTCGGCCGAAGCGCCGGGCGCCGGCAACGGCTTGGGGCTGTCCGACAGCGTGCGCAGATAGGCGATCACGTTGGCACGGTCCTCGTCCTTCGGCAGGCCGGCAAAACCCATCGCCGTGCCCTTCACGAACTTCTTCGGCGAAGTGATGAAGTGGTTGAGGTTGTCGTAGGTCCACTTCTCGGCGCCGCCCTTGGAAAAATCCTTCATGCCGGCCGAATAGGCGAAGCCCTCATGCTCGGCGACGGGACGGTCGACGATGTCCCAGAGATCGGGGCCGACCTTGTTCGGGCCGCCCTTCTCGCCGGAATGGCAGGCCTGGCATTTCTTGAACACGGCCGCGCCCGCCTCGACATTGGCGGTGGCGAGCAGGTCGGCGATCGGCTTGGCTTCAGCGGCCGGGGCGGCCGGGCCGCCTTCGGCGGGCTCTGCCGCCTCGATGGCGAAGCCGGGCTTCTCGGGTGCGGGCGAGGCAAACAGCGCGTCGGACACGATGCCGACCGAAAAGACGACGAAGACGGTGCCAAGGAGACCGGCGAGCAGCTTGTTGACTTCGTTGGAATCCATGCGCCCCTTGCTCCCTTTTCCGGCGGACCGATCCGTCCACTCCGTCCGTCGGTATCCCGAACCGACCTCTCAGGCCGGTCAAATCGGGCGGAAACTAGGTCTTTTGCTCCGGCGTTGCAACACCTATAAGGGCGCTTCCAGTGAGACCTTTTGCCACTTTCGCCAGCCCCCTTTTCCAACGCCCCGTCGCACCGATGTCCACGCTCATCCTTATCCCGGCCCGCATGGCCTCGACCCGCCTGCCGGGCAAGCCGCTGGCCGACATTTCTGGCGTGCCGATGATCGTCCATGTCGCCCGCCGCGGCGCCGAGGCCGGGCTTGGCCGGGTCGTGGTGGCGACAGACACCGAGGCGGTGGCGGAAGCGGTGCGCGCGCACGGCTTTGAGGCCGTGATGACGCGTGACGATCACCAGTCCGGCTCCGACCGCATTTTCGAGGCGCTGAATGCGCTCGATCCGGAGAAAAAGGTCGAAACCATCGTCAATGTGCAGGGCGACCTGCCGACCATCGATCCCCAGATCATCGGCGCATCGCTGAAGCCGCTCGAGGATAAATCGGTCGACATCGCGACGCTCGGCGTCGAGATCGTCCGCGACGAGGAGAAGACCAATCCGAACGTCGTCAAGATCGTCGGTTCGCCGCTGTCTGCGACACGGCTCAGGGCGCTCTATTTCACCCGCGCCACCGCGCCCTGGGGCGAGGGGCCGCTCTATCACCATATCGGCCTCTACGCCTATCGGCGAGCCGCGCTCGAGCGCTTCGTCGCGCTGAAGCCGTCGCCGCTGGAACGACGCGAGCGGCTGGAACAGCTGCGGGCGCTGGAGGCCGGCATGCGCATCGATGCCGAGATCGTGCAGTCCGTGCCGCTCGGCGTCGACACGCCCGACGACCTGGAGCGCGCCAGGGAAATCCTTTCAAACTGAGATATTGGGCATGCCTGAAAAGACCAACAGAATATCCTTCCAGGGCGAGCCGGGCGCCAATTCCGACACCGCCTGCCGCAACATGTTCCCGTCGATGGAGCCGTTGCCGTGCCCGACCTTCGAGGATGCCTTCAACGCGGTCGAGACCGGCAAGGCCGAGCTCGCCATGATCCCGATCGAGAACACGATTGCCGGGCGCGTCGCCGACATCCATCACCTGCTGCCGGAATCGCGGCTGCACATCGTCGGCGAATATTTCCTGCCGATCCATTTCCAGCTGATGGTGCTGCCGGGGGTGAAGCGCGAAGAGATCAAGACCGTGCACAGCCACATTCATGCGCTCGGCCAGTGCCGCAAATACATCCGCAAGAATGGCTGGAAGCCGGTGGTCGCCGGCGACACGGCCGGCTCGGCGAAGATGGTCTCCGAGGTCAAGGATCGCACCATGGCGGCGCTGGCGCCGGCGCTCGCCGCCGAGCTTTACGGCCTCGACATCATCGAGAAGAACGTCGAGGACACCGACTCCAACGTCACCCGCTTCGTCGTTTTGACCAAGAACAAGCAGTGGGCCGAGCGGCCGTCTGCCGATGCCAAGATGATGACCACCTTCATCTTCCGCGTCCGCAACGTGCCGGCCGCGCTCTACAAGGCGATGGGTGGCTTCGCCACCAACGGCATCAACATGACCAAGCTGGAGAGCTACCAGCTCGGCGCCTTCACCGCGACGCTGTTCTACGCCGACATCGAGGGCCATCCGGACGATCCGCTGGTCAAGATGGCGCTCGACGAGCTGCGCTTCTTCTCGCGCGAGATGCGCATCCTCGGCGTCTATCCGGCAAGCGCGTCGCGCGAGCAGTGGAAGGTCGCGGATTAGCTGGCTGCGCCTGCGAGGTCAGGCGAGACGCTTCGTCATCCACGGGCGAAGCAAGGAGCGAAGCGACGCACGCAGACCCGAGGATCCATGCCGTTACAGTCGAGCGCTGCCCTTTGGTGCGTCGCTCCGCCCTGGGATGACGACCTCATGAAGGTCCGGGCTAATCTCAGACGTTGGCGCTCGATCCAATCTCAGCCAAAGCCAAGCGGCACATAATCGATTTCGAGAAATTTCTCGACCTCGGGCACCCAGCGGTCGCGGACGAAGGCGACATGGTCGGGATGTTCGTTGTAGCGGGTATAGGCCGCCTGGTCGGCGAACTCCATCGAGAAGCCGAACTGGTAGTCGTTCTTCGGGCTCACCTGCCGCAACTGCTCGAAATGCGTGACGCCCTTGATCCCGGTGAGGATCTTTTTGGCGTCGTGCAGGAAGCGCTTCGTTTCCAGCGACTGCAAGGGATGCTTCAGCGTGAACACAACGGTGTGACGGATCATTCTTCTGCTCCTATTCGCTGTCGACCCAGGCGCGGATGAGGTGATGCGCGATAGCCCCCTTGGGCGGCGTGATCAAGCCATCGGCATGCGTCCTGTCGAGCATCAGGCGCACCTCGTCGCGCGAGAACCAGCGGCAGTCCTCCAGCTCGTTGAGATCGGCCTGGATGTCGTCGTTGAGCGGCTCGCCGAAGCAGCCGATCATCAGCGAATAGGGGAACGGCCAGGGTTGGCTGGCGTGGTAGACGACGCGGCCGAGCCGGATGCCGGCCTCCTCCAGCGTTTCGCGGCGCACCGCCGCCTCGATCGTTTCGCCGGGCTCGATGAAGCCGGCAAGTGCTGAATACATGCCGGGCCCAAAATGCCGGCCGCGCCCGAGCAGGCATTTGTCCGCCGTCACCGTCAGCATGATCGCCACCGGATCGGTGCGCGGGAAGTGATCGGTGCCGCAGGCCGGGCAGTGCCGCCTGTAGCCGCCGGCGCGCATTTCCGAACGGTTGCCGCATTTCGAGCAGAAGGCGTGGCTGGCATGCCAGGCAAGAAGAGCCGCCCCTTGCGCCAGAGCGCCGGCCGCCGCCTCGTCGATCAGGCCCTGCATGTAGACGGAGCGGTAGTCGATCGCTTTGACGGTCTCGGGAAGCTCTTCCGGCTCGATGCCCGCCGGCACCGCCAGCACCGGGCCGGCGTCGGAAAAGCCGAGCAGCACACCCTGGTCGAGCGAGACCTTGAACGGCTGGCTTTCCGGTGCCGCGAACCAGGGGTCGAAGCTGTCGCCGTCGAGTTTCAGGTAGAGCCGGCCGCCATGCATCAAGAGAAGCCGCGTCGCGGCATCGGCGAGCGCCTGTTCGACGGAGTCGTCGGCGCGCGTCTCCGACTGCCGGTCGATCGTGTTGCCGGCGAAGCCGACGAATTGGCTCGGCTCCCGCAAGGGCGCGTCAAACAGGCGGAAGGTCATGGGGACTCAGGGCTTCGGGGATGGACACGAGGTCAGCTTATAGCGCCGCCTTGATCGTTTCGGCAAACCGCCGGATCTCGGAACTGCTGTAGGGCTCGCGCAGGCCATGCCCCCAGACCGGCCCTGGCCAGGCCGCATCGCCCTCCGAACGGGCGATGACATGGATGTGCAGCTGGCGCACGATGTTGCCCAGCGCGCCGGTATTGATCTTGGTGCAGCCTGTCGCCTTCTTCAGCGCTTGCGCCACCATGTTGGTCTCGAAGGTCAGCATCGCCTGGTCGAGCGGCGTCAGGTCATGGATTTCCTCCACGCCCGGCCGCTGCGGCACCAGGATGAGCCATGGCCAGCGGCAATCGTTCATCAGCCTGAGTTCGCACAGGCCGAGCCACATCAGCTGCTCGCTGTCCGCCTCCAGCCTGGCGTCGAGCGTGAATCCGGCCTTGAGGCCCGGCAGCATTGGCGTTTCCTTCACTTTTGTGGGCATTGCAGCGTCTTTTGAGCCATGAACGCTAGAGCGGCTGCAATGGGGCTGCAAGCGAATCATTGGCCGATATTGCGGATTTGAAGGTCTTGCTGCCCCGCGGCACATCCGGTTTGGGCTGCTCAATCAGGTCTGCCCTTGCATTTCATCGCCGAATTGCCGATATGGAGCGCGGGAGGTTGGTGGTGGACGATCCACTCGCCAACCGGGTCAGGTCCGGAAGGAAGCAGCCCTAACGAGCCCGGAACGGGTCATTGTTCCAGCCTCCCGCCTCTTCGCCTTTCTCTCGCGACATTGACGGCGCCAAGCCGTGCGGGCGAAACTATGCGCAGGTATCGGACCGCCTTCCGTCGTGGTCCTGGGAGCTTTGACGGCGAATGAGCGAAGCCGGAAACTTGGGGACGGATAAGGCAGGCGCCTATCGGGTTCTGGCGCGCAAATACCGCCCCTCGAATTTCTCGGAGCTGATCGGCCAGGAGCCGATGGTCCGCACGCTGACCAACGCCTTCGCCTCCGGGCGCATCGCCCAGGCCTGGATGCTGACCGGTGTGCGCGGTGTCGGCAAGACAACCACGGCGCGCATTCTGGCGCGAGCGTTGAACTACAAGACCGCCACCGTCGACCAGCCTTCGGTCGATCTGTCGATCCCAGGCGAGCATTGCCAGGCGATCATGGAGGGCCGCCATGTCGACGTCATCGAGATGGATGCCGCCTCGCACACCGGCATCGACGATATCAGGGACATCATCGAGCGCGTGCGCTACGCGCCGGTCTCGGCCCGCTACAAGGTCTACATCATCGACGAAGTGCACATGCTCTCCACCCAGGCCTTCAACGGCCTGCTGAAGACGCTGGAAGAGCCGCCGCCGCACGTCAAATTCATCTTCGCCACCACCGAGATCCGCAAGGTGCCGATCACGGTCCTGTCGCGCTGCCAGCGCTTTGATCTGAGGCGCATCGATGCCGGCGCGCTGGTCGCGCATCTGTCGGCGATCGCCGCCAAGGAGGGCATTTCGGTCGACGACGACGCGCTGGCGATGATCGCGCGCGCTGCCGAAGGCTCGGCGCGCGATTCGCTCTCCATCCTCGATCAGGCGATCGCCCATGGCAGCGGCACGGTCAGCGCCGAGGCCGTGCGCGCCATGCTCGGCCTCGCCGACCGCGCCCGCATCGTCGACCTGTTCGAGCATGTCATGAAGGGCGACGTCGCGGCGGCCCTGGCCGAATTCCGCGCCCAGTACGACACCGGCGCTGATCCGGCCGCGGTGCTCACCGACCTTGCCGAATTCAACCACCTCGTCACCAGGCTGCGCTTCGTGCCGACGGCTGCCGACGATGCCTCGCTCTCCGAGGATGAGCGCCGGCGCGGCGGCGATTTCGCCAGCGCCCTGTCGGTGCGCGTGCTGTCCAGGACATGGCAGATGCTGCTGAAGGGCATCCCCGAAGTGCAGTCCTCCAACCGGCCGGTGAGCGCCGCCGAGATGGTACTGATCCGCCTCGCCCATGCCGCCGACCTGCCGACACTGGACGAGGCGCTGAAATCGCTGGAGGGCGCTTCGCCGGTTCCGAATGGCGCGCCGCGCGCCAACGGGGCGCCGGCAAGCCCCGGCAATGGGGGCGCCAGCGCTGTGGCGCAGGCGCGCATGTCGTCCGCCGGAGGCGGCGCGCAGACGATGCGGCTGGTGGAGGCGCAGCCCGTGCCCGCGGCCTTTGTCGCGGCGCCGGAACCGGTCGTCGAAACGCCTGCTGTGCCGGTGAAGTCCTTGGCCGACATTGCCGCCCTTGCCGATGCCAATCGCGACATCGCCTTCAAGGTGTTGATCAAGCGCTGCGTGCGGCCGGTGCGCATCGAGCCCGGCCGCCTCGACGTCAGCCTGACCGAAGATGCGCCGAAGATGCTGCTCAACGACCTGACCGCCAAGTTGCGTGCCTGGACCGGCCGCAACTGGCTGGTCTCGCTGTCGAAGGAAGATGGCGGGCAGACGCTGGCTGAGATGGAAACGACGAAGCGCGAGATCGCCTTCCTTGATGCGAAGAGCGACCCGACGGTCGCCGCCATCCTCGCCCGCTTCCCTGGCGCCAAGATCATCGATGTGCGCATTCCGGACGTGCCGGAAGTGGAAGAGGCCGAGGCCGACCTGGCGGTCGATCCGGCGGCGGATGACGACGAAATCTAGAGCATGATCCCGAAAAGTGGGAACCGGTTTTCGGACAAGATCATGCTCCAACAATGAACTGAAGAGGACATTTGGATGAAGGATCTTCTCGGCCTGATGGGCAAGGCGAAGGAAATGCAGGCCAAGTTCCAGGCCATGCAGGATGAGATCGCCACGCTCGAAGCCACCGGGCAGGCGGGCGGCGGCCTGGTTAGCGTGACGCTGACCGGCAAGTTCGAGATGAAGGTGCTGAAGATCGATCAGTCGCTGCTCAAGGAGGATGAGGCCGAGATCGTCGAGGACCTCATTCTCGCCGCCCACAATGACGCCAAAAATAAGGTCGAGCAGGTCATGCAGGAAAAGACCAAGGCGCTCACGGCAGGCTTGCCGATCCCGCCCGGAATGAAATTGCCGTTCTGAGCCGGCTGCCTCCAGTTAATTGATTATGAACGGAAATCGGACGCCGGGGCAGTTGTTAAGACATTCCCCGGCTTTGTTCACGCGGTCGTTTCCAGCCATTCATAAAGTTTTACCTATGCTGCACGAATGCTAATCCTTTAGCCATCTTTTTGCCTTTAAGAGTCTCATTCTTGCCACATCTCGGGGCGGGCTGGCATCTGGAAATGAGGCTTTTTTGTTGATCGCGACGCGATGGAAGACGCCGCTGCTGTTCCTCGGCATCGTCACTTCCCCCTTGCTTCTGGCCGGCTGCAGCCAGACCACTTCGCACGGCATGTCGGTGGCCAAGCTGACCGATGCCATCACGCCGAGTTTCCTGAGCTCGCGCTCCTACGGCGCCACCCCCAAGGACAGGGAATGCCTTCAAAGGGCGATGTTCTTCGAATCCAACCGGTCGAGCCGCGACGGCATGATCGCCGTCGGCACGGTCGTCATGAACCGGCTGCGCTCGGGTCAGCACGGCAGCACGATCTGCGAGGTCGTCGGCGAGCGGGGCCAGTTTGCCCCCGGCGTGATGACGCGGCCGATGAATTCGAGGGCGATGCCCGATGTCGAGGAGGCCGCCGACGCCGTGCTCAAGGGCGAGCGCAACGCCAAGCTGAAGAACACCATGTTCTTCCACACCGCCGGCCTGCGCTTCCCTTACAAGAACATGCACTACACGAT
>NZ_RZOF01000214.1:0-10940 GCF_003998955.1 Mesorhizobium sp. M4B.F.Ca.ET.017.02.2.1
GGATCGACCGGCGCCGACCCCCTGCCCTGGTTGTTCCATTCGGGCACGTCGGCGCGCGGCCCGATCTGCATCCAGCCGACCGCCTTGCCATCCTCGAAAGCCAGTAAACCCGGCGGCGGCCCGGCTTCGATGCGCGCCTTGATATGGTCCTTGTTGCGCTGCTTGTCGTTGGCCCGTCGTACCGCCGGCGCCAAACGGAAATGCGTGCACCAGCAGCCGTAACAGGCGCCCTGCTTGCCGAAAAGATCCTCGAAATCCGCCCAGAGCTCGGGCGCCAGCGGCGCGATGGTCGTGCTCATGCGTTCTCCCCAGGCCAGCCTTGTTGCTTGCCCTGCGCTGTCGTACCATTGCGTTTGTTCTCTTTATGTTCGCAGCAATGGCGGCTCCTGTCAACAATCCCGAACACGGTTTTTGCCGTGACTGCCTGGCCTTGCAGCGCGGCGATGCACGTCGCTGCGAGCGTTGCGGCAGCCCCAGGCTTGCCCGCCATGCCGAACTCTACCGGCTGCATCTTGCCCATATCGACTGCGACGCCTTCTACGCCGCCATCGAAAAGCGCGACAATCCGGCGCTGAAGGACCGGCCGGTGATCGTTGGCGGCGGCAGGCGCGGCGTCGTCTCCACCGCTTGCTACATCGCCCGCATCCACGGCGTGCGTTCGGCGATGCCGATGTTCAAGGCGCTGGAAGCCTGTCCTGAGGCGGTGGTCATTCCTCCCGACATGGAGAAATATGTCCGGGTCGGGCGCGAAGTCCGCGCGTTGATGCAGGCATTGACGCCGCTGGTCGAGCCGCTCTCCATCGACGAGGCCTTCCTCGATCTTGCCGGCACCGAGCGCCTGCACGGCATGCCCCCTGCCCTCGTCCTGGCGCGTTTCGCGCTGTCCGTGGAAAAGGAGCTCGGCATCACCGTCTCGGCCGGTCTTTCCTACTGCAAGTTCCTCGCCAAGGTGGCGTCCGACTTCCGTAAGCCGCGCGGCTTTTCGGTGATCGGCGAAGCCGAGGCGATGGGCTTCCTGGCCGAACAGCCGGTGACGATGATCTGGGGCGTCGGCAAGGCCTTCGCCGCCACGCTGGAACGCGACGGCATCCGCAGCATCGGCCAGCTTCAGCGCATGGAGCGGGTCGAGCTGATGCGCCGCTATGGCGTGATGGGCGACCGGCTCTACCGGCTCTCGCGCGGCGAGGACGACCGCCGGGTCGACCCGGATGGCGACGCCAAGAGCGTGTCGGCCGAGACCACCTTCGACACCGACATCGGCGCCTTGGCCGAACTGGTGCCGGTGCTGCGGGCGCTGTCGGAAAAGGTCTCGGCGCGGCTGAAGAAGTCGGGCATTGCCGGGCGCACCGTGGTGCTGAAGCTGAAGACACAGGACTTCAAGCTCCGCACGCGCAACCGCCAGCTTGGCGATCCCACGCGCCTGGCCGACCGGATCTTTCAGACCGGCCTCGACCTCTTGCGCCGGGAAGCCGACGGGACGAAGTTCCGGCTGCTCGGCATCGGCGTCAGCGATCTGTCCGATGACGGGAAGGCCGACCCGCCCGACCTGGTCGACATCCAGTCGCGCAAGCGCGCGCTGGCCGAGGGCGCCATCGATTCATTGCGCGACAAGTTCGGCAAGAAGGCCGTGGAAACCGGCTATACGTTCGGCAGGGGCCGCGGCGCCAATCCGCCGGAGCCGATCGAGGAGTGATCGAATCCGGCTTCCGCCACTCACGTGCGTTTTAGATCGATCCGGCTTGTCACCACCGTCTTGCCGGTTTTCGGATCGGCGTCTGTCACGGTGAGCCGCATGCCGTCCCCGCTCGTCTTCTCGACGGTTAGCCGCGCTGTCCGGTCGCCATTCACCTCTTTGGCCCATCGGATTGCGAGGCTGAGCGCATTGCCCGACCGCTTGCCATTCAACTGCGCCGGCCCGGTACGGGAGCCGACATAAACGCCGGTATAGCCCTTGCCGTTGGATTTCAGATCCGCGCTGATCGCCCGCGTCACCAGCACGAGACCTCGGCAATTGCCGTCGAGCGACAGCGAAGTCGACGTCGCGCCGGAATTGAAGGTGCAGGAGACGTTCACCGTCGGCGCATTGGTGGTCACCTTGACGGTGCCGTTGCCGGCGAAACTGCCCTGGAACGAGCGCAGGAAATCGGCATCGTCGGCATGCGCGGGGCTCACGGCGGTCAGGCCGCCGGCGAGCAGAAGCAGCATCATTGATTTCATCGAAGGTCTCCCCCGGTAGAATCGGAAATGCCTAAGCGCGGATACAGGGACTCGAACGCCCGCGGCGCCCCCAGGTTCCGCCTTCAACGTGACTGTTTTTTAACGCGGCTGGCCCAGTCGAATGCGCCGACTAGCGGTTGCCCTCGAAGGTCCGGCTTGCGACATAGCGCGCATGGCACCCGCTCCCTCGATCCCCAAGGCCGCGTTCTGGATGGCGCTGTCGATCGCCTCGTTCCTGGCGATGTCGGTCGCCGGCCGCGCCACGACGGCGGAGCTCAACGTCTTCCAGGTGCTGGAGCTGCGCTCGGTCATCGGCTTCCTCATCCTGCTGCCGCTGGTGATGATGAGCGGCGGCTTCGCCGCGATGCGCACCGAGCGTCCGCTCGCCCATCTTGCCCGCAACATCGTCCACTATTCCGGTCAGGCCGCCTGGCTCTACGCGCTCACCCTGATCCCGCTGGCGGTGCTGATCTCGATCGAGTTCACGACACCGATCTGGACCGCCATCCTCGCCGTCAGCTTCCTTGGCGAGAAGCTTTCGCGGCCAAGGCTGGCGGCGATCGTGCTCGGGCTGATCGGCGTGGTCATCATCGTACGGCCGGGGCTAGGCTCCATGAATCTGGGGGAGCTTATCGTACTGGGCGCAGCGGTTTGCTTCGGTACCTCCGTGGTGTTGGTCAAGTCGCTGACCCGCACCGACAGCGTCGTCAGCATCATCTTCTGGATGCTCATCATCCAGTCCGTGCTCGGCCTGGCTCCGGCGCTCTACGAATGGCGCAACCCGCCGCTCGAGCTCTGGCCGTGGATCGTGGTGATCGCCTTCACGGGCATGTCGTCGCATTTCTGCATGGCCCGCGCCCTTACCCATGCCGACGCCACACTCATCTCGCCTATGGATTTCCTGCGCGTGCCGCTGTCGGCGTTGATCGGATGGCTGCTCTACCACTAGCAGATCGATGTCTTCACCGCCGGCGGCGCACTGCTGATCCTGACGGGCAACCTGCTCAACCTGCAGCGCAAGGCACCGCAGCCGGCCGAGATCGCCGCTTCATAGCGGCGCGGCGCTGCGCGCCACCTCCGCGACATCAGACCGGCCTCGCCTCGATAACGCTGATGCGTGGCCCCGCTTCGATGATATCGGCGACCTCGAAGCCGCCCTTTGCCAGCAGCGACCGAAACTCCTCGGCCGTGCGCTCCTCGCCGCCAGGCGCGACCAGCATGTTGAGGTCTGCGAATTTGGCCGTCGCCCCTTGATTGGGCGGCGCGAGCACGGCCTCGAACACCAGCAGCTTCCCGTCCGCGCGCATTGCCTTGCGGCAATTTTTCAGGATCGAGATGTTGGTCTCGTCGTCCCAGTCATGCAGGATCCATTTGAGCAGCAGCGCGTCCGCCCCTGCGGGCAGCGCCGCGAGGAAATCTCCACCGACGATGTCGCAACGCTCGGCCACGCCTTTCTCGGCCATCACCCGGCCGGCCGCAGCCACCACATGCGGCTGGTCGAACAGAATGCCGCGGCTGCCGGGATTGGCGGCGAGGATTTCGGCGAGCAGCGCACCTTGCCCGCCGCCGACATCCATGATGACGGGGAAGCGCGAGAAATCATAGGCCGCAAGGATCGCCGCCGCGACGCCGCGCGAGTTCGCCGCCATCGCAAGATCGAAAATGGCGGATTCCTCGGGGTGTTCGGCCCGGTATTCCCAGACGCCCTTGCCATGCGCGTGGCGGAACGCATTCCTGCCGCTCTGGATGCTGTAGAGCAGATCGCTCCACGCCTGCCGATAGTAAGGCCGGCCGACAAACGCCGCCCAGGGGGCGGCTGAATGCTCGGCGTCGGAGCGCAAGGCGCCGCCGAGCGGCGTCAGCGAGAACTGCCCGTCTTCCGCCTCGTGAAATAAGCCGGCCGCCGCGAGCGCGCGCAGCAAGCGGTAGAGCGCGCGTGGATGGGTGCCGGTCAGGCTCGCGAGATCGACGGCCGAGCGCTTGCCATCCTTGATGTGGTCGGCGATGCCGAGCATCGCCGCGACCGAGATCGCTTGCGACACCCGGTACTCATTGACCATGCGTATCACTTCGAAAGCGGCTGTTCGCGGGTCCATGCCTCCCCCCATCCGCAGGCGTGGAGATGGTACCGCTTCTCCTAGATAAGTTCCACTTCCACCACGCCCTGCACCGCGCGCATGGCGGACGCGATTTGCGGCGAGACGCGGTAACGACCCAAATCGATCTCGATCTCGCCCTGCGCCTCTCCCTTGAGAAGGATGATGCTGACCTGGCTGTCGCCGCGCTGCTTGAGCTGGGCCTGAATGATCGACGATGGCCTATCGTCCCTGACAAAGATGCGTAGGGCCTTCTGGATGCGGCTGGCCTCATCCTCCAGCGACTGCACCGTCTGGATGCGTAGGTTGATGCCCTCCGGCCTGTCTTCGGCCGAAACCGTGATCACCACCGAGCGGCCAGGCTCCAGCATGTCGCGAAATTGCGCCAGGCCTTCGGAGAACAGCACCGCCTCGTATTGCCCCGTCGTGTCGGAAAATTGCACCACGCCCATCTTGTTGCCGGTGCGCGTCTTGCGCTCCTGCTTGGTGGTGACCGTGCCGGCGAGTCGCCCGGCGGCGGCACCGCGCTTGACCGCGGCAGAGAACTCGCCCCAGTTCTGCACCCGCATCTTCTGCAGCGCCGCCTTGTACTCGTCCAGCGGGTGCGCCGAGAGATAGAAGCCGACCACCTGGAATTCGCGGTGCAGCCGGTCGGCGGCCAGCCACGGTTCGGTCGCCGGCAAATTGAGCGCCTGCGACTGGGCGCCGAGCGAGGCGCCGAATATGTCGGCCTGGCCGGAGACTGCATTCTGCTGCGCCAGAGAGGCCAGCCCCATCATCCGCTCGACGCCGGCCATCATGGCGGCGCGGTCATGGCCGAAGCAGTCCAGCGCGCCGGCCATGATCAGGCTTTCGAAGACGCGCTTGCCGACGATCTTCGGATCGACCCTTTCGCAGAAGTCGGCAAGGCTCTTGAACGGCTTTTCGCCGCGCATGGCGACGATATGCTCGACCGCCGCGTCGCCGACGCCTTTGAGCGCGGCCAGCGAATAGAAAATCTTGTTCTGGCCGACCTCGAAGGGGCGGAAGCTCGACATCACCGACGGCGCCACCACCTCGATGCCGAGCCGCAGCGCATCCTGGCGGAAATCGGCCAGTTTGTCGGTGTTGCCCATGTCGAGCGTCATCGACGCCGCCAGGAATTCCACCGGATAGTGCGCCTTGAGGTAGGCGGTCTGGTAGGAGACGACCGCGTAGGCCGCCGCGTGCGACTTGTTGAAGCCATAGTCGGCGAACTTCGCCAAAAGATCGAAGATGAAGTCGGCCTGCGGCTTGCCGACGCCGCGCTCGACCGCGCCCGTGACGAAGCGCTCGCGCTGCTTGTCCATCTCGGCGCGGATCTTCTTGCCCATGGCGCGGCGCAGAAGGTCGGCTTCGCCGAGCGAATAGCCGGAAAGCTCCTGCGCGATCTGCATCACCTGTTCCTGGTAGACGATGACGCCCTGCGTCTCCTTCACCAGATGGTCGATCTTGGGATGGATCGAGGCCATCTCCTCCTCGCCATGCTTGCGGGCGTTGTAGGTCGGGATGTTCTCCATCGGGCCGGGGCGGTAGAGCGCCACCAGCGCGATGATGTCCTCGATGCAGTCCGGCCGCATGCCGATCAGCGCTTTGCGCATGCCGGCGCTTTCCACCTGGAACACGCCGACCACCTCGCCGCGCGACAGCATGGCGTAGGTATCGGGATCGTCGAGCGGGATCGTCGCGAGATCGATGTCGATGCCGCGACGGCGGATCAGCTTCACCGCTGTCTCCAGCACGGTCAGCGTCTTGAGGCCGAGGAAATCGAACTTCACCAGCCCGGCCTGCTCGACATATTTCATGTTGAACTGGGTGACCGGCATGTCCGAGCGCGGATCGCGGTACATCGGCACCAGTTCCGACAGAGGCCGGTCGCCGATGACGATGCCGGCGGCATGCGTCGAGGCATGGCGATAGAGGCCTTCGAGCTTCTGCGCCGTATCGAGCAGCGTCTGGACGATCGGCTCCTTCTCCGCCTCCTCGGCGAAGCGCGGCTCGTTGGCGATGGCGTCCGCCAGCTTGACCGGATTGGCCGGATTCTGCGGCACCATCTTGGAGAGCTTGTCGACCTGGCCATAAGGCATCTGCAGCACGCGGCCGACGTCGCGCAGCACCGCGCGCGCCTGCAGCGTACCGAAGGTGATGATCTGCCCGACCTGGTCGCGGCCGTATTTCTGCTGGACGTAGCGGATCACCTCCTCGCGCCGGTCCTGGCAGAAGTCGATGTCGAAGTCAGGCATCGAGACGCGATCGGGATTGAGGAAGCGCTCGAACAGCAGCGAGAAGCGCAGCGGGTCGATATCGGTGATGGTCGTCGAATAGGCGACCAGCGAACCGGCGCCCGAACCGCGTCCCGGCCCGACCGGAATGCCTTGCGACTTCGCCCATTTGATGAAGTCGGCAACGATCAGGAAGTAGCCCGGGAATTTCATCTTCTCGATGATGCCGAGCTCGAAATCGAGCCGCTCGCGATATTGCTCGACCGTATAGCCCGGCGTCGGACCGTGCGCGGCCAGCCGCGCCTCCAGCCCCTCGCGCGCCTGGCGGGCGAGCTCGGCCGCCTCCGCCTTCTCCGCCGCATCCTTGTCGGCGATATCGCCGCCGGTGAAGCGCGGCAGGATCGGGCTGCGGTTCTTCGGATAGTAGGAACAGCGCAGCGCGATCTCGACCGTGTTGTCGATTGCTTCCGGCAGGTCGCAGAACAGCTTCGCCATCTCCGCCTGGCTGCGCAGGAAATTGTCCGGCGAGAGCCGCCGGCGATTGTCGGCGGCGACCACCGAACCCTCGGCGATGGCGACCAGCGCGTCATGCGCCTCATAGTCGTCGCGCCTGGAAAAGAACGCCTCGTTGGTGGCGACTAGTGGCAGATCGTGGCTGTAGGCAAGGTCGACCGTCGATTTCTCGATCATGCGGTCGTAGCCCTGGACCCGCTCCAGCTCGACGTAGAGCCGATCGCCGAACATCGCCTTCAGCGTCAGCAGCCGCTGCTCGGCGAGGTCGCGGCGGTCCTCCTTCAAGGCGCGGCCGATCGGACCGCGCGGACCGCCGGTCAGGCAGATCAAGCCGTCGGATTGTCCCTCGAGCATCGCGCTGGTCAGGTGCACCGGCTCGCCGGGCGGCGTTTCCAGATAGACCCGGCTGATCAGCCTGACCAGATTGGCGTAGCCGGCCTCGGTGGCGGCGATCAGCACGACGGCGTGCATCTCCGGCCCCTGGCGGCGGCGGTCGCGCTGGCCATCGCCCGCCTCGCCGGAAAAGGCGAGATCGATCTGGCAGCCGAGGATCGGCTGGATGCCGTCCTTCACCGCCTTCTGCGCGAATTCCAGCGCCCCGAACAGATTGTTGGTGTCGGTGACGGCGATCGCCGGGCACTCGTCCTTGACCGCATGGCCGACGATGGCGCCGAGCTGCAAGGCGCCTTCGAGCAGCGAATAGGCAGAGTGCACGCGCAGATGGATGAACGGCCGCGCCGGCGTTTCCGGACGCGCTTCCTTTACCGCTGCTTCGCGCAGCAACGGGTCGCGTGGAAGTCGTTCATCCGCCATGGGGCTCGCGTCGCTCGAAAGGACTCAACAATCAGTGCAGATGTATTGTCCGGGAGCGCGGGATGCGAGTCCAGCGATCTCCTGTGCACAGGTCAGGCGAATTCCATGATCACCGCATCGACGGCGAGACTGTCGCCCGGTTTTGCGTTGAGCCTGGACACGGTGAGGTCGCGTTCGGCGCGCAGCACGTTCTCCATCTTCATCGCCTCGACCACGGCCAGCGTCTCGCCGGCCTTGACTTCCTGTCCCTCGGCGACGGCGATCGATACGACGAGGCCCGGCATCGGGCAAAGCAGCATCTTCGACGTATCCGGCGGCAGCTTTTCCGGCATCAACCTTTCGAGCTCGGCGGTGCGCGGCAGCATGGCCTGGGCCGTCACCGACATGCCTTTCCAGGCGATGCGCAAGCCGTTCAGCGCCGGGCGCACCTGTGCCGCGACCGTGTTGCTCCCGACCGTGCCGCGCCAGATGAGATCGCCCGGCCGCCAGTCGGACGCCACCGTCAGCGGCTTGCCGCCATCGATCGACAGATCGACTTCCATGGGGATCGAGACCATGCCTTCGAGAACAGCGGCCGAAAGGTAGTCGGCGCCGATCTTGACCACCCAGTCCCGCTTGAGGATGCCCGAATGCGGCGCCAGCCGTCCGCTCAGCCGGTCGAGCCGGTCGCGGCGCAGCAGTTCCATCGCCGTTGCGACCGCCGCCAGCACCGCCTTTTCTTCGGCGTCCGGCGCGATCGGCGCGAATCCGTGCGGATATTCCTCGGCGATGAAGCCGGTCGACAGTCGCCCCTCCCGCCAGCGCGGATGCTGCATCAGCGCCGCCAGGAACGGAATGTTGTGCTCGATGCCATCGACGACGAAACTGTCGAGCGCCTCCGACATGGCGTCGATCGCCTCGAGCCTGGTCGGCGCCCAGGTGCAAAGCTTGGCCACCATCGGATCGTAGAACATCGAAATCTCGGAGCCTTCGGTGACCCCGGTATCGTTGCGGATGACCACATCGCCGAACGTCCCCTCCTCCGGCGGCCGATAGCGCGTCAGCCGGCCGATCGAGGGCAGGAAATTGCGGTACGGATCCTCGGCATAGAGGCGGCTTTCCACCGCCCAGCCGTTCAGTTTCACGTCGCTCTGCTTGATGGCGAGCTTCTCGCCAGCGGCGACACGGATCATCTGCTCGACCAGATCGATGCCGGTGACGAGCTCGGTCACCGGGTGCTCGACCTGCAATCGCGTATTCATTTCAAGGAAATAGAAGTTCTTTTCGCTGTCGACGATGAATTCCACCGTGCCGGCGCTCTGGTAGTCGACGGCCCTGGCCAGCGCCACCGCCTGCTCGCCCATCGCCTTTCGGGTCGTGGCGTCGAGGAATGGCGACGGCGCCTCCTCGACCACCTTCTGGTTGCGCCGCTGGATCGAGCATTCGCGCTCGCCGAGATAGAGCGCAGTGCCATGCGCGTCGGCCAATACCTGGATCTCGATATGGCGCGGATCGACCACGAACTTCTCGATGAAGACTCGGTCGTCGCCGAACGAGCTTTTCGCTTCCGAGCGCGCCCGATCGAAGCCGTCGCGCACTTCCGCCTCGCCCCAGGCGATGCGCATGCCCTTGCCGCCGCCGCCGGCCGAGGCCTTGATCATCACCGGATAGCCGATCTCGCCGGCTATTCTTTCGGCATGGTCGGCGTTCTCGATGACGCCCAGCCAGCCGGGCACTGTCGACACTTTCGCCTCGTTGGCGAATTTCTTCGATTCGATCTTGTCGCCCATCGCCCTGATCGCCTTGGGCTTCGGGCCGATGAAGACGATGCCTTCCTTCTCCAGCGCCTCGCAGAAGGCGGCGCGTTCGGAAAGAAAGCCATAGCCGGGATGCACGGCCTCCGCTCCGGTCTGCTTGCAGGCGGCAAGGATCTTGTCGGCGAGCAGATAGCTTTGCGCCGCGGGCGAAGGCCCGATATGCACGGCTTCGTCAGCCATCTCGACATGCACGGCGTCGCGATCGGCGTCCGAATAGACCGCGACGGTGGCAATCCCCATCTTGCGCGCCGTCTTGATCACACGGCAGGCGATCTCGCCGCGATTGGCGATCAGGATCTTCTTGAACATTCGGGCGTCGTTCCTCCGGCGAGAAACCAGTTCTATGGACAATCCCGCCATGGCTCAAGTGGCCGGGCGACGAGCATCCGCCCTGCCCGGATTGCGAATACCGCGCCGAAAAACGTCGCAAGGAAGTTGGCCGCCGTCGCCGAACTCTGTAGAGTGGCGCGTGGCTCATTGCGGAGGGCTGGCGGGCATTTCGCTTCGCCGGGCAGGCTCAACAAGCCGGCCACATCAGAGATTGTCTATTGCCTTGGGAGGAACTGCCTCATGAAAACGCGCGCCGCTGTTGCTGTCGCCGCCGGAAAGCCGCTGGAGATCATGGAGGTCGACCTCGAAGGGCCGCGCGACGGCGAGGTGCTGGTCGAGATCAAGGCGACCGGCATCTGCCACACCGACGAGTTCACGCTGTCGGGCGCCGATCCGGAAGGCCTGTTTCCGGCGATCCTCGGCCATGAAGGCGCCGGCATCGTCGTCGACGTCGGCAGGGGCGTGACCTCGGTCAAGAAGGGCGACCACGTCATCCCGCTCTACACGCCCGAATGCCGCCAATGCCCGTCCTGCCTCTCGCGCAAGACCAACCTCTGCACCGCGATCCGCGCCACGCAGGGGCAAGGCCTGATGCCGGACGGCTCGTCACGCTTCTCGATCGGCAAGGACAAGCTGTTCCACTATATGGGCTGCTCGACTTTCTCCAACTTCACCGTGCTGCCCGAGATCGCGCTGGCCAAGGTCAATCCCGACGCTCCGTTCGACAAGATCTGCTACATCGGCTGCGGCGTCACCACCGGCATCGGCGCGGTGATCAACACCGCCAAGGTCGAGCAAGGCGCCACCGCCGTGGTCTTCGGCCTCGGCGGCATCGGCCTCAACGTCATCCAGGGCCTGAAGCTTGCGGGCGCCGACATGATCATCGGCGTCGATTTGAACAACGACAAGAAGCCGAGGGGCGAGCGGTTCGGCAT
>NZ_RZOF01000215.1:0-10929 GCF_003998955.1 Mesorhizobium sp. M4B.F.Ca.ET.017.02.2.1
GGCGGGCAGAAAGCCCGTCTGCAGTTCCGGCGCCATGGTCTCGTTCATGCCGGCCATCTGCATCTCGTAGTCGAGATCGGTGCCGTCGCGCAGGCCGCGGATCATGATCGAGGCGCCCTCCCGCCTTGCCGCGTCGATGACCAGACCGTCGAACGCCACGACCTTGATGCGGGCACCGTCGCGGCCGAATTCGGCCTTGGTCGCCGCCTCGATTAGCTTCACCCGTTCCTCGAAGGAAAACAGTGGCTTCTTGCCGGGATGAATGCCGATCGCCGCATAAACGATGTCGGCCACGGCGAGCGAGGCCTTCAGCACATCGAGGTGGCCGTTGGTCAGCGGGTCGAAGGAGCCGGCGTAAAGGGCGATGCGTTCGGTCATGGCAGGCTTCTAGCGGGCGCGCGGACGGAAGGCAAATCCGATTGATCAGGCATCCGTGAACCTTTTCGCAGACGTGAACGACAGATGAATGCGACGATCAGCAACGTTTCACGCAGCGTTCACTAGGTTGCCGCTTCAGGAGATGAAACCAAAGTCCCATCTATCCGTTATTAGGCGCAGGAGAACACGCACATGCTGATCTACATGCTAGCCACCGCAATGACAGTCGCCATGCTGATCGCCACCGCATTCGGCCTGCATCAGGAAGCCGTGCGCGTTCGCGCCAAAACGAACACGCGGCGCTTCGAAGCCCGCAAACCCTACCGCCACTACTGAATTCGACCCGCCTGATTGCGGCGACAGTCCTGATTGCGCCGGCCGTCTGGCCGGCGTTGCCGTTTTAAGGCCTATTCGGCGGTATCGGGAGCGGCGTCCGTGGCGTCCGTCTCGCCTTCGGCGCTCTCTTCCTCGTCCGATTGCGGTTCTGAAATCCGCTCCACCGAGACGACCTTCTCGCCCTCGGCCGTGTTGAAGATGGTGACGCCCTTGGTGGCGCGGCTGGCAAAACGGATGCCGAAGACCGGAACACGTATGACCGTGCCGCCGTCCGAAACCAGCATGATCTGGTCATCATTGCCGACCGGGAAGGTCGCCACGAGCTGGCCGATCTCGGCCACCTTCGACACGTCGGTGGCGCGGATGCCCTTGCCGCCGCGCCCGGTCAGGCGGAAGTCATAGGACGACGACCGCTTGCCATAGCCATATTCCGTCACCGTCAGCACGAAGCGCTCGTGCTCCTTGAGGAATTCGTAGCGTTCGTCGGAAAGCTCCGCCTCCTCGCCGATCTCCTCGTTGGTCAGCGCGATCTCTTCTTCCTCGCCGGCCACACCGGCTGCAAGCCGCCGCTCCGCCGCCGCCCGCTTGAGATACGCGGCGCGCTCGGCCGGCGATGCGTCGACATTCTCAATCACCGACATGGAGATGACGCGGTCGGTGTCGGCCATGGCGATGCCGCGCACGCCGACAGAATTGCGGCTCTGGAAGACGCGCACGTCGCTGACCGGGAAGCGGATGCACTGGCCCGAATTCGCGGTCAAAAGCACATCGTCATTGTCGGTGCAGGTCTCGACGCCGAGGATCTCGTCGCCTTCCTCCTCCAGCTTCATGGCGATCTTGCCGTTGCGGTTGACCTGGACGAAATCGGACAGCTTGTTCCTGCGCACGGTGCCGCGCGTGGTGGCGAACATCACGTCGAGCTCGCCCCAGCTCGCCTCGTCCTCGGGCAGCGGCATGATGGTGGTGATGCGCTCGCCCTGCTCCAGCGGCAGCATGTTGATCAGCGCCTTGCCGCGCGACTGCGGGTTGCCGATCGGCAGGCGCCACACCTTTTCCTTGTAGACGATGCCGCGCGAGGAGAAGAACAGCACCGGGGTGTGCGTGTTGGCGACGAACAGCCGGGTGACGAAATCCTCGTCCTTGGTCGACATGCCGGAGCGGCCCTTGCCGCCGCGGCGCTGCGCCCGGTAGAGCGACAGCGGCACGCGCTTGATGTAGCCGGAATGGCTGACGGTGACGACCATGTCCTCGCGCTGGATCAGGTCCTCGTCTTCCATGTCCGCGCCGCCGTCCGAGAGCTCGGTGCGGCGCGGCGTGCCGAACTCGTCGCGAACCGCGATCAGCTCGTCCTTGACGATCTGCTGGATGCGCGCGCGAGACGACAAAATATCAAGATAATCAATGATTTCCGCACCGATCGAGTTCAACTCGTCGGCGATCTCGTCGCGACCGAGCGCGGTCAGGCGCTGCAGGCGCAATTCGAGGATGGCGCGTGCCTGTTCCTCGGAGAGGTTGTAGGTGCCGTCCTCGTTGATGCGATGGCGCGGGTCGTCGATCAGCAGGATCAACGACTCGACGTCGCCGGAGGGCCAGCGCCGCTCCATCAACTGCTCGCGCGCCGTCTGCGGATCGGGCGCCGTGCGGATCAGCTTGATCACCTCGTCGATGTTGGCGACGGCGATGGCCAAGCCGACCAGGACGTGGGCGCGTTCGCGCGCCTTGCGCAACAGATACTTGGTGCGGCGGCTGATCACCTCCTCGCGGAAGCTGACGAAGGCCTTCAGCATGTCGATCAGCGTCATCACTTCCGGCTTGCCGCCGTTCAGCGCCACCATGTTGGCGCCGAAGGAGGTCTGCAGCGGCGTGAAGCGATAGAGCTGGTTGAGGATGACGTCGGCGACGGCGTCGCGCTTCAGCTCGACCACGACGCGGTAGCCCTGGCGGTCGCTCTCGTCGCGAATGTCGGAAATGCCTTCGATGCGCTTGTCGCGCACCAGCTCGGCCATCTTCTCGATCATCGAGGCCTTGTTCACCTGATAGGGAATCTCGGTGATGACGATCGATTCACGGTCATTGCCGCGGGCCTCGATGTTGACGCGGCCGCGCATGACGATGGAGCCGCGCCCCGTCGAATAGGCGCTGTAGATGCCGGAACGGCCAAGCACGATGCCGCCGGTCGGGAAATCCGGCCCGGGCACGATCTCCATCAGCGCCGGCAGGTCGATGGCCGGATTGTCGATGAGGGCGATGGCGCCGTTGCAGACTTCGCCGAGATTGTGCGGCGGGATGTTGGTGGCCATGCCGACGGCGATGCCGCCGGAACCGTTGACCAGCAGATTGGGAAAGCGCGCCGGCAGCACCTTCGGCTCGCTGCCCGACGCATCGTAAGTGTCCTGGAAATCGACGGTTTCCTTGTCGATGTCCTCCAGCAATTCATGCGCGACCTTGGTCAGACGCGACTCGGTGTAGCGCATGGCCGCCGGCGGATCGCCGTCGATCGAGCCGAAATTGCCCTGCCCGTCGATCAGCGGCACGCGCAGCGACCAGTCCTGCGCCATGCGCACGAGGGCGTCATAGATCGAGGCGTCGCCATGCGGATGGTATTTACCCATCACGTCGGCGACCGGGCGCGCCGACTTCACATATTTGCGGTTCCAGTGGTAGCCGCTCTCATGCGAAGCGTAGAGGATGCGGCGATGCACCGGCTTCAGGCCGTCGCGCACGTCGGGCAGCGCGCGGCTGACGATCACGCTCATGGCGTAATCGAGATAGGAGCGCTGCATCTCCTCGATGATCGAAATCGGCTCGATGCCGTTGGGGCCGCCGTCCGGCCCGCGCGGTGTCTTCTGGTCGGTCAAATCAGGTCACAATCCAGTCGGGAATCACTTGCTGCTTATATAGGAAGCGGCGCCGAAACTCCAATCTTCATGGCGCTTTTCCAGAGACAATTTTGACGGCAATTTCAAAAGGATACCGCTGATTGCGACGATATGGCCCCGGCGGGTTTTGCCGCCGCTGCGGCTGGTTCGCAACCGATCGCCTCATCGAGCGGGAACCGCAAATACGCTGAACTGGCCCCGTTGGCGGCCTTGCGGGTGTCCTCAGCGGCGGCCCGTCCGGCCCGCCCGGTAGGCGCCGGGCGCTTCTCCCATCTCGCGCCGGAAGCGGCGGTTGAAGGTCGACAGGTCGTTGAAGCCGGCGTCGAAGGCGATCGTCGAGATCGCCGTATCGGAGGTGCGCAGTCGCACGGCGGCCCTGTGCAATCTGGTCCTGAGCAGGAACTGGTAGGGCGTCATCCCGGCCACCTGTCGGAAGGTGCGCAGGAAATGATAGGGGCTGGTCGCTGCGCTGCTGGCGAGGTCGGCGAGCGACAGCGGGCGGCCTGCATCGAGTTCGATCAGCCGCACCGCCTCGGCGACGCGTTTCTGGTCGCGCCGGCCCGGCGCGCGGCCGGCATCGGCGGCATCCGAACTCGCCGTGACCGCCGCCGCGGCGATGCGCAGGCCGATTTCCTCGAATGCATCGGTATCGCCTGTCTCCCGCGCGGCCTCCGCTTCAGCAAGCAGCGGCGCGAGCGCCGGCAAGGGCGGCAGGCGCGGGCCGGTGAAGCCAAGCCGCCTGGCGCCAGGCACGTCGGCAACAACGCGTTCCATGTAGGCCGGCGAAAAATGGAAGGAGAGGCAGCGGTCGCCGGCGCCGTGCTCATGCCCGCACTCATAGCAGGTGCCAGGATTGCCGAGCAGGATCGCGCCGGGCGCCAGCATCGCCGTGCCTTCGCGCGTCCGGTAGCGGAAAGTGCCCTCGGTCACCGCGGCGACACAAAAGCCGCGATGCTCCTCCTCGAACGGGCTGTCGCCGGCGCCGGCGGTGCACACCACGTCCGACACCTGCCAGCCTTGCCCGGAAGCAATTTCCTTGTCGCGCGTCATGGCCCGAAAGATAGCAATTTTCCCCAAGCACAGAACCGTGTCCGGCCGCTATTGCTCGCCCTCTCCTGACAAACGAGGCAGCAGTCATAACCGATCCTTTCACCGAGGCCCTGCACAGCGCCAGCCCAAACGCCGACCTAGCCAAAAAGCTGGAGCTCTATGGCCGCTTCGTCGGCGCCTGGACGTTCGACGCCACCCGCCATCTCGAAGATGGCACGGTTCTTACCGGGCGTGGCGAGGTGCATTTCGGCTGGGTTCTGGAGGGCAAGGCGATCCAGGATGTGTGGATCCTGCCCGCGCGCAAAACTGGTGTGCAGACATCCCTCGGCGCGTGGACGTTCTACGGCACGACGCTGCGCGTCTACGATCCCGGGGTCGATGCCTGGCACATCTTCTGGAGCGATCCCCGTAACCAATACTACAGCCGGCAACTCGGCCGCGCCGAGGGCGATACGATCGTGCAGATCGGCGCCGATGGCTCCGGCGCGTCGGTGCGTTGGAGCTTTTCGCGCATCACCGAGAATTCGTTCCGCTGGCTCGGCGAGCGCTCGCCTGACGGCGGCGCCACCTGGCGGCTCGAGGTCGAATTCCTCGCCCGCCGCACGACTCAAGGCTGATCGGCCAACCTATTGCAAAAACGGAGAAAACGATGCTTGACCACATCTCGCTCGGCGTTCGCGACGCGACTGTCTCGAAGCGCTTCTACGATGCCGTGCTGCAACCGCTCGGCTATAGCTGTCTCAGCCAGTCGCCCGGCTCGCTTGGCTATGGCGCCGATGCGGTGGCGCTCTGGGTGAATGAAGCGGCGCGGCCGGTTTCGGCGGACACGGAGTCCGGCCTGCATTTCTGTTTCGCCGCGCCGACGCGCAAGAGCGTCGATGCCTTCCATGCGGCTGCGTTGCGTGACGGCGGCGGCGACAATGGCCCGCCTGGCCTGCGCGCCGCCTATGGCGACAACTACTATGCCGCCTTCGTCATAGACCCTGACGGGTACCGGCTTGAGGCTTACTGCGGCAAAGCCGAATAGCCGGCTGAAATCCCCTCCCTTCCTGTTCCCACCGCTTCCGCTTTGCTCTACCAATTGGCGAGCTTGGGCTTCGCCCGGCAGGAGGGGACCAGCGATGCCGAGTTTCGACAGCCTGTTCAACGCCTTCGTCACCATACTGGTGACCATCGACCCCCCGGGGCTGGCGCCGCTCTTCCTCGCCGTGACGCGCGGCATGAACCGCGAGGAGCGCCAGCAGGTTTCGGTGCGCGCCTCGGTGATCGGCTTCCTGGTGATGGCGCTGTTCGCGGTTGCCGGCGCGTCGATCCTGTCGGTGTTCGGCATCACGCTGCCGGCCTTCCGCGTCGCCGGCGGTTTCCTGCTGTTCTTCATCGCCTTCGAAATGGTGTTCGAGCGCCGGCAGGACCGCAAGGAGAAGATCGGCGACGTCGCCATCACCAAGGATATGATCCACAACATCGCCGCCTTCCCGTTGGCGATCCCGCTGATCGCCGGCCCCGGCGCGATCTCGGCTACGGTGCTGCTGTCGGGACACTTCGACGGGTTCGCGGCGCAGGCGGCGCTGGTCGGCATCATCTTCGTCTGCCTCGCCATCACCTATCTGGTGTTCGTGCTGGCGGAGCGCATCGACCGCATCCTCGGCCAGACCGGCCGCTCCATCCTGACGCGGCTGCTCGGCGTCATCCTGGCGGCGCTGGCGGTGCAGTTTGTCGCCGACGGGGTCAAGGCGCTGATGGCTGCTTGAGCCGTACCCTACTGCCTACTGCCTATTGCCCTATTTCGCCGCCGTATCGACGACCTCGAAATCGTGGGTGACGGTGGCCGTCTTGGCCATCATGGCGGTGGCGGAGCAATATTTTTCGATCGAGAGGTCGATCGCCCGCTTGACCTTGTCATGCGAGAGCGCGCGGCCCTTGACGATGAAATGCATGTGGATGCGGGTGAAGACCCTGGGCTCCTTCTCGGCGCGGTCGGCGTCGAGCTCGACGACGCAATCCTCGATCGCCTCGCGGCCTTTTTCGAGAATGTGGACGACATCGTAGGCCGAGCAGCCGCCGGTGCCGATCAGCACCAGCTCCATCGGGCTCGGCCCCGGCGTTTTGCCCTCCGGGCCGGACGCGGTTCCGAGGACAACCTTGTGGCCGCTGCCGGACTCACCGACGAAGGTGCGTTCCTCGACCCATTTGACGCGTGCTTTCACGGCATTTTCCTTGCGAGGCCTTGGCTAGCCTATTGACCGAACATGACCGTATGCATGATCCGGCCAGGCAGCAGCGTGAAGATGCCGGCGCCGATCAAGGCGAAGACATAGAGCTTGATCATAGCGCCGCGATGCGCGGCGACGCGATGGGTGTGCGCATACCACACCGCCAGCGGCGCGGTGACCAGCACCAGGATCGACAGCAGATGGATCGGACTAAACGGGCCGATCAGGCGGATCTGCTGGATCCAGAAACTCGAGACGGCGATGACCAGCATCAGCGCCGCCCAGGCATAGCCCATCACGCGGTGGCTCGGCGTGCCTTTCGGCAGCGCCAGCTGCGCGCCGCCAATCGCCAGGGCGGCAAGGGCCGCGAATGCATGCCACGGAATGGGAGGGGGCGCGGATAGCAATGGTCCGAGCGACATCTCCCCTCCTCAATGCCGGTTACGTGGTCCTGGCGCTCAGAACGGGATCTCGTCGTCGAGTTCGCGCGACGCGCCGCCGCCGCCACCCCTGGAGCCGCCACCACCGCCGCCGCGGCTGAAGCTGTCGTTCGGGCCGGACTGGCCGAAATCCGAGCCGCGGCTGCTGTTGCCGCCACCGGCATAGCTGCCGACCTGACCGCCGCCCTCGCCGCGCGCGTCGAGCATCTGCAACTCACCGCGGAATTTCTGCAGCACGACCTCGGTCGTGTAGCGGTCATTGCCGGTCTGGTCCTGCCATTTGCGCGTCTGCAACTGGCCCTCGACATAGACCTTCATGCCCTTCTTCAGATACTGCTCGGCCACCTTGGCGATCTGGTCGTTGAAGATGACGACGTTGTGCCACTCGGTCTTTTCCTTGCGCTCGCCGGAATTCTTGTCGCGCCAGCTTTCCGAGGTGGCGATGCGGATGTTGACGACCGGCTCACCCGAGTTCAGGCGGCGGATTTCCGGGTCCGCCCCGAGATTGCCGACCAGAATGACCTTGTTGATGCTACCCGCCATCGTACTTCTCCGCGCTCATCCGAAACAAATTTTTGACGCTGCACCTTACAGCTTGCGGGCAATCGCCGCCCGTCGTGACTGGCTTTTCCCACAAGGTTTTTGTTCTCTTTTCGTTCTAGGATGTGGGCGACGCGCTGTCAATGGTTGTCAGCAGCATGTAGTGTTCCGGCCCGGAATTTCCACGTGATCGGGAATGGATGGAGTGCCAGGTGAATTCGATCGCACATGGGGACCAGCCGCGCGAACAGTGGCGCGCCGGTGTCGAGACACGCATGCACGTCTCGGCCAGAAAATGGCGCCGCGCAGCTTTGCATCTTTGAGCAGTGGGTCGAACCCACGGTCGGCGCCCCGACGCATTGGCATTCGGTCGAGGAAGTGCTCACCGTCATCGCCGGCACGGCCGAGATGTGGATCGACGACGAGCACAGCGTGCTCACCGCAGGACAGTCTCTCATCATCCCTGCGCACAGGAAGCACGGCTTCCGCAATGTCGGCAACGAACCGCTTCACATCCATGCGGTGCTCGCTTCGCCGATCTTCGAAGCGACGTTCGACGGGCCGGCCGGACTGGTGAGACGCTGGCTTGCTGACGGTTCGTAAACAGCGCTTGCCAAATCAATAAGTATCGACTTATGCTTCAGCCATGATCGAGGCAGAGATTTTCCGCGCGCTGGCCGACCCGACGCGCCGCGCCGTCTACGAGCGGCTCGCCGCCAGCGAGATGACCGTGTCGGAGCTGCGCACCGGCATGACGGTATCGCAACCGGCGGTTTCCCAGCACCTGGCGGTGCTGCGCGGCGCCGGCCTGGTGGTCGAACGGCGCGCCGGCCGCAACGCCTATTACCGCGCCGACCCGCAAGGTCTCGAGCCGCTGCTCGGCTGGATCGAACGCTACCGCGCGTTCTGGCCGGAACGCATCGAGAAACTGAAGACAGTTCTGAAGGGAATGGACCAATGACGGAACGTCCTCCTGCCGAAGCGCCGCTCGACTTCGAATGCGAGCTTGCCGATCCGCCAGAGAAGGTCTGGCGCGCGCTGACCGAACCGGAACTGCTGGCGGCCTGGATGATGCCGAACGACATCACGCCTGAAGTGGGCAGCCGTTTCGCCTTTGCCGGACCCGAGGCGCCGATCGAATGCGAAGTCCTTGAAGCCGAGCCTGGACGACTGCTGCGCTATTCGTGGCGCGAGCGGCCCGGTGCCGACGATGCAGACAAGCTTCCAGCATTGGACAGCATCGTCACCTTCACGCTTGCCCGCACGGTTTCCGGCGGCACGCATCTGCGCATCGTCCATGACGGCTTCGCCCGCACACCCGCCGTCGTCATGGCTGGCGCCGGCTGCCGGCTCGCTTTCAACGCGCAAGGCGCAGGACGCGCGATCGCGGCGAATGCGCCGCTGTTGCGGCGCGCGGCCTGAGCAAGGGAGAAACGAGATGAGCGGGCTTGCCAATCTGGTGCCGATGGTGATCGAGCAGTCGAGCCGCGGCGAACGCGCCTTCGACATCTTCTCGCGGCTGCTGCGCGAGCGCATCATCTTCATCAACGGAGAGATCAACGACGGCATGTCGGCGCTGGTCTGCGCGCAGCTCCTGTCGCTGGAGTCCGACAATCCCGACAAGGAGATATCGCTCTACATCAACTCGCCTGGCGGGGTGGTGACCAGCGGCTTCGCCATCTACGACACGATGCGCTACATCTCCTGCCCCGTGTCGACCGTGTGCATGGGCTTTGCCGCCTCGATGGCGTCCTTCCTGCTGATGGCGGGCGAGCCGGGGCGCCGCATCGCGCTGCCCAACTCCAGCATCGTGCTGCATCAGCCGCTGGGCGGCTTCCAGGGCCAGGCTTCCGACATCCAGCGTCACGCCGAAGGCATCATGCGCACCAAGCGGCGCATGACCGAGCTCTATGCGCATCATTGCGGCCGGACCTACGAGGAGGTCGAGCGCACGCTCGACCGCGACTATTTCATGACTGCCGAGGAGGCGAAGGCCTGGGGCCTCGTCGACCATGTCTACGACACCCGCAAGAAGGCCGCGTGAAGGAATGCCGGCGCGCGGCAATTTGATCGCGTGCGATCTGGCATCGCTGCCGTGCCGACCCTATAGTCCGGCAATGATTGGCAAGCATTCTTCCACACTCCTGGGAATCGTGGCGGTCGCGTGCGTGTTGGCGGGCGCCGCCGTCGCCGATGACAGCGCGACGCAGAAGGGCGCGCTGCCCGGCGTCAGCAGCGACTATCGCATCGCCAAGCCTGCCCCGCAGCCCGAACCCGACGACGCGCTGCCCGCCGGCGGCAACGGCCAGTTCAAGATCGGCGATACCGACGTCAGGATTTCCGGCAGCATAACCATCGACATGGCGACGGGCGGGATCAGGCCGCCGGGCCACTAGCCGGCTACCGTCCGGGCGCTTCGCTGCCTAGACTGCGATTCCAATGTTTCCAATGGCAATGGGGTGTAGCGTGCTTGCACAAACGAACAGCCCCGCCGTTGCTTCCGCAAAACGGACGGGGCTTTTCTGGATTTGAAATCCAAACTTGCCGGGAGTGTTCTGCCGGCGTTTGATTTCGGATGCATCGCGGCATTCAGCCGACGATCCGACTATCGTCTCTAATTGTGAGGATTCGACAGGTCACGGTTTGTCGGGCTGACGCTCACGCCTGCCCTGGCACTTATGCCCGCCGCGGCTCCATCTTGGTGTGGAGCCTCAAGGGACTGTCCGGTGGCGTCATGCTCCGCTCCTGGGTCCGTTGCGACAATTGTCGTCCAGAGCGCAAATCGCAAAACCTGCGGCGTCTCGCAGGCCACCTTTGGGCGGCGAGGCCATCGAAAGACAGCCGGCTCCGTTGGACCTGTGGACACTGCTCCCCTCGCTCGGAGACGTCAACCATCGAATAGCCGGTTACCGAAAAATGTGATCGCCGGGAGGTTACGTCCAGGTCAAGTCGAGACCGGATTTCCACACCGCTTTGTCAGGAGCGTGTTCGGCCTTTGTTCTTTCCGCTTGCTCGCCCGCGCGAAAGACGCTTAAACGCTTTTGTCGAGAATTGTGGCGTCTCTCGACGTGGCGGGAAAATTACCTACATAGG
>NZ_RZOF01000216.1:0-10881 GCF_003998955.1 Mesorhizobium sp. M4B.F.Ca.ET.017.02.2.1
GCGCAGCGTCAGCCGCGCGCCGAGCGCGATCAGCGGCGGCGGCGTGTCGCCGATCGGCGAGCCATTGGCGATGTTGCCGCCGATCGTGCCCATGTTGCGCACCTGCTCGCCGCCGATGCGGTCGAACAGCGGCCCGAGCGCCGGAATGCGCTTCGACAGCGTCGCGAAGGCTTCGCTGTAGGTGACGCCGGCGCCGATCGAGATCACGCCCTTGTCCTCGGATACCGTGCACAGCCCGTCGAGATTGCCGATGAAGACCGCCGGCGCGATGTCGCGCATATGCTTGGTCACCCAAAGCCCGACATCGGTGGAACCGGCAACCAGCGTCGCGCCCGGCTCCTTGTCGAGCAGCTTGGCCAGATCGTCGGCGTCGGCGGGCACGATCAGCCGCGCCTTGCCCGCGCCGATCTCGACGCGCGCGCCGTCCTTCAGCGCCGCCAGCCTTGCCGTGATCGCCTTGCGCTCGGCCGCCAGCGGGTCCTTGGCCGCCTTGCCGTAGCGGGAAATGGCCCGCGCCGCGCGCATGATCGCCTCATAGCCGGTGCAGCGGCAGAGATTGCCTTGCAGGGCCTTCTCGATCGCCGCGTCCGACGGGTCGGGCGAGCGCATCCACAGCGCGTAGAGCGACATCACGAAGCCCGGCGTGCAGAAGCCGCATTGCGAGCCGTGGAAATCGACCATCGCTCGCTGCACCGGATGCAGGTTTTCGCCGGTGCCGCGCAGATGCTCGACGGTGACGACGTGGGTGGCGTCGAGCGAGCCGAGGAAGCGGATGCAGGCGTTGACGCTTTCATAGACCAGCCGGCCGGCGGAAAGCCTGCCGACCAGCACCGTGCAGGCGCCGCAGTCGCCCTCGGCGCAGCCTTCCTTGGTGCCGCGCAGCGTCCGGTCGAGCCGCAGCCAGTCGAGCAGGGTCGCATCGGGCGCGACATCGGCCAGCGCGATGTCCTCGCCGTTGAGGATGAAGCGGATTTCGTTGCGGGTCTTGACCTTGGCCATGTCTCAACTTCCCCGATAGGTCGAATAGCCATAGGGCGAGATCAGCAGCGGCACATGGTAGTGGCGCGCTTCCGCCATGCCGAAGCGGATCGGCACGATGTCGAGGAAGGCCGGTTCCGGCAGGCTGGTCCCTTGCCGGCGCAGATAGTCGCCGGCGGCGAACACCAGTTCGTATTCGCCGGTGCGGAAATCGGCGCCGGCAAGCAGCGGCGCATCGCAGCGGCCGTCGTCATTGGTGACCACCGTTTTCAGATGCGCCCGCGTCTGCCGCTCGATGCGGAACAGCTCGATCGACAGGCCCTTGGCCGGCCTGCCGGTCGCGGTGTCGAGCACATGGGTCGTGAGGCGCCCGCCATCGGCTTTCGACGTTTCTGCCACTGCCGTCTCCCATCCCCGTACTGTCGAACGTTTCTGGTCAATTGTGCGCCCATTAAAGGCGATGCATAAGTCCCGGTCGAGCGGAGCGTGACAAAAAGCACTTTCAAAAATTTTCGGGGGAATGCACGAGTACTCCTTTCGATATCTTCACCTCAACGATCCGGCAGGAGTGACAATGCGTTACGAACGGGACATGCGCGGCTATGGGGCCAATCCGCCCGATCCGAAATGGCCCGGCGGCGCGCATGTGGCGGTGCAGTTCGTCGTCAATTACGAAGAGGGCGGCGAGAACTGCGTGCTGCACGGCGATAAGGCCTCGGAAGCCTTCCTGTCGGAGATCGTCGGCGCCGCGCCCTGGCTCGGCCAGCGCCACTGGAACATGGAATCGATCTACGAATATGGCGCCCGCGCCGGCTTCTGGAGACTTCACCGGCTGTTCACCGAGGCGCAAGTGCCGGTGACCTGCTACGGCGTCGCCACTGCGCTGGCACGCTCGCCCGACCAGGTGGCGGCCATGCAGCAGGCCCGCTGGGAGATCGCCTCGCACGGGCTGAAATGGATCGACTACCGCGATCATTCGCCCGAGGACGAGAAGCGCGACCTCGAAGAGGCGATCCGGCTGCACTACGAGGTGACCGGCGCCCGGCCGACCGGCTGGTACACCGGCCGCACCTCGGTCAACACGCTGCGGCTGGTCGCCGAGGAGGGCGGTTTCGACTACGTCTCCGATACCTATGACGACGAATTGCCCTACTGGTTCGATCGCGGCGGCCTGGAGAAGCCGCAGCTCGTCATCCCCTATACGCTCGACGCCAACGACATGCGCTTCGCCACGCCGCAAGGCTTCAATTCCGGCGACCAGTTCTTCGCCTATCTGAAGGACAGTTTCGACACCCTCTATGCCGAGGGCAGGGACGGGCGGCCGCGCATGATGAATATCGGCCTGCATTGCCGGCTGGTCGGTCGTCCGGGCCGCGTGGCGGCACTGAAGCGCTTCGTCGACTATGTGAAATCGCACGACCGGGTCTGGCTGGCGCGGCGCATCGATATCGCCAGCCACTGGCGCGAGACGCATCCTTACCAGGCGCCGGCGCTGCGTCCGTCGCGGATGGAGTTCGAGGCCTTCGTCCATGCCTTCGGCGGCGTCTTCGAGCATTCGCCCTGGATCGCAGAGCGCGCCTACGAGCTGGAGCTCGGCCCGGCGCATGACAGCGCCGGCGGCGTGCACAACGCGCTCTGCCGCGTCTTCCGCGCCGCAACCGAGGCCGAGCGGCTGTCCGTGCTCAACGCCCATCCCGACCTTGCCGGCAAGCTGGCGAAGGCCAGGCGGCTGACGGCGGAATCGGCCAGGGAGCAGGCCTCCGCCGGGCTCGACGCGCTGACCGACAAGGAACGCGAGTTGTTCTCCAAGCTCAACGCCGCCTACGTCACCACTTTCGGCTTCCCCTTCATCATCGCCGTCAAGGGCAAGAGCAAGGACCATATCCTGGCGGAGTTCGAGCGGCGCATCGGCAACAGCCGCGCCACCGAGTTCGAAACCGCCTGCAAACAGGTCGAGCGCATCGCGCTGCTTCGGCTGAAAGACATGCTGCCGCTCTAAATGTTTGGTTTTACCCAACTCCGGACGAAACACCGTCACATACTGGATTTGCTCTGAGGATCAGGACTATGGACATGATCAAGACGCCCGAGCGCACCTACTACGCACCGCATGGCGGTCATCCCGGCCAAAGCGAGCTGCTGACCGGTCGCGCCGTCTTTACCGAGGCCTATGCCGTCATCCCCAAGGGGGTGATGCAGGACATCGTCACCAGCGCCTTGCCTTTCTGGGACAAGACCAGGGTCTGGATCATCGCGCGGCCGCTGTCGGGCTTTGCCGAGACCTTCTCGCAATACATCGTCGAGGTCGAGCCCGGCGGCGGCAGCGAGCGGCCGGAGCCGGATGCCGGCGCCGAGGGCGTGCTGTTCGTGGTCGAGGGCGAGCTCAGCGTTTCGCTCGCCGGCAAGAAGCACGTGCTTCGCCCCGGCGGCTTCGCCTTCCTGCCGCCGGCGAGCGGCTGGACGGCGCGCAACGAAAGCAAGGCCGCCGTTCGCTTCCACTGGGTGCGCAAGGCCTATGAGGTGGTGGACGGGCTCGATACGCCGCCGGCCTTCTTCGCCAACGAGCAGGACATCGCGCCGACCCCGATGCCCGGCACCGAAGGCCGCTGGGCGACGACGCGCTTCGTCGACCCCGCCGACCTGCGCCACGACATGCATGTCACCATCGTCACGCTGGAGCCGGGCGCCGTCATCCCCTTCGCCGAGACCCATGTCATGGAGCATGGCCTGTACGTGCTGGAAGGCAAGGCGGTCTACCGGCTCAACCAGGACTGGGTGGAGGTCGAGGCCGGCGACTATATGTGGCTGCGCGCCTTCTGCCCGCAGGCCTGCTATGCCGGCGGCCCGGGAAAATTCCGCTATCTGCTCTACAAGGACGTCAACCGTCACGCCAAGCTCGGCGGCGCCGGCCTCGGAGGCGGCGCGCGGTGACCCGCATCGTCGCCCGGCCGCTGACGCGCGAAAACTTCGCCCCGTTCGGCGATGTCATCGACATGGGCGGCGACAATCACTACCCGATCAATGCCGGCAAGGCCGAGCGCTACCACGACCTCGCCACCGCCGAAGCCGCCGGGCCGAACGCCAGGGTGCTGATCTCGATGGTGCGCGGCACGCCCTATGAGATGCCGCTCAAGCTGACCATGGTCGAGCGCCATCCTTTCGGCAGCCAGGCCTTCATCCCGCTGTCGCCGCGCCCTTTCCTGGTCGTCGTCTGCCATGACGGCAAGGACGGCCCCGGCGAGCCGCACGCCTTCATCACCGCGCCCGGCCAGGGCATCAACTACCGCCGCAACCTCTGGCACGGCGTGCTGACGCCGATCGGCGAGGCGCAGGATTTCCTGATCGTCGACCGCGGCGGCGACGGCTCCAACCTCGAAGAGTGCCATTTCTCGCACCCTTACGAAATCCACCTCCCGTGACGGACCCAGACAATGACCGATATTTCGCTGATCGACCGCCTGCTCGACGTCATCGAGCACGACATCGTGCCGAAGACGGCCGCGGGCGTCGCCCATGGCAATAAGCTGTTCGGCGCCGCGATCCTGAGGAAGGACGACCGCTCGCTGGTGCTTGCCGAGACCAACAACGAGATCGAAAACCCGCTCTGGCACGGCGAAGTGCACTGCCTGAAGCGCTTCTACGAAATGCCGAAGGCCGAGCGCGTCGAAACCGGCGACGCGATCTTCCTCGCCACGCACGAGCCCTGCTCGCTCTGCCTGTCGGCCATCACCTGGACCGGCTTCGACAATTTCTACTACCTCTTCAGCCATGAGGATTCGCGCGACAGCTTCGCCATCCCGCATGACCTGAAGATCCTGAAGGAGGTCTTCACCCTCGACCCAGGCGGCTACAATGCCGAGAACGCCTACTGGAAGAGCTTTTCCATCCGCAGGCTGGCGCGGGCGCTGCCGGAAGCTGAGCGCAGCCGGCTGGAGGCGCGTATCGGCAAGATTTCCGCACGCTACGACGAACTGTCCGGCGCCTATCAGGAAAGCAAGGCTGACAACGACATTCCGCTGAACTGACGCGGATTGACCAGCCGATTTCGCCGGCTGGCTCATGACGCGGTGGGGCGGGCTCCATCAT
Organism: Mesorhizobium sp. M4B.F.Ca.ET.017.02.2.1; assembly: GCF_003998955.1. Classification (NCBI taxonomy): domain Bacteria; kingdom Pseudomonadati; phylum Pseudomonadota; class Alphaproteobacteria; order Hyphomicrobiales; family Phyllobacteriaceae; genus Mesorhizobium; species Mesorhizobium sp. M4B.F.Ca.ET.017.02.2.1. Next base: position 5,065 of record NZ_RZOF01000216.1, read on the forward strand.
GTGCCAGCCATGAAAACCGTCACCGAATTTCCCCGCAAGGTCGTCGAATTTCCCGACATGGGCATCGTCATGCCGGATGGCTGCCGGTTGTCGGCGCGCATCTGGATGCCGGAGGACGCCGCCGACGATCCGGTGCCGGCGATCCTCGAGCATCTCCCCTACCGCAAGCGTGACGGCACCATCTTCCGCGATCAGCTGACGCATCCCTATTTCGCCGGCCACGGCTATGCCTCGATCCGTGTCGACATGCGCGGCAATGGCGATTCCGAAGGGCTGATGGACGACGAATATTCCGAGCAGGAACTGCAGGATGCCTGCGACGTCATCGCCTGGGCGGCGGCCCAGCCCTGGTGCAACGGCAATGTCGGCATGATGGGCATTTCCTGGGGTGGCTTCAACTGCCTGCAGGTCGCGGCTAAGCAGCCGCCGGCGCTGAAGGCGGTAATCAGCCTGTGCTCGACCGTCGACCGCTATGCCGACGACATCCATTACAAGGGCGGCTGCCTGCTGATCGAGAATTTCGGCTGGGCCTCGACCATGCTCTCCTACTCGTCGCGGCCGCCGGATCCGCTGATCGCCGGCGGCAACCGCTGGCGCGATTTGTGGCTCCACCGGCTGGAGAACCAGCCCTTCCTGGCGCCGCTCTGGCTCAGCCATCAGCATCGCGACGCCTATTGGAAGCGCGGCTCGATCTGCGAGGATTTTTCGGCGGTCAAGGCGGCCGTGCTGTCGATCGGCGGCTGGCATGACGGCTACCGCAACACCATCTCGCATCTGGTCACCAACGTCGAGGCGCCGGTCAAGGGCATCGTCGGCCCGTGGATCCACAAATACCCGCATTACGCCGGACCCAGGCCGGCGATCGGCTTCCTGCAGGAGGCCCTGCGCTGGTGGGACCGCTGGCTGAAGGGGGCCGAGACCGGCGTCGAGGCCGATCCCGACTACCGCGCCTATGTGATGGACAGCGTGCGGCCGGCGCGCTGGCACCCGGAGCGGCCAGGCCGCTGGGTGGCCGAGCAGGAATGGCCGTCGTCCAATGTCAAGGTAGAAGCGATCGAGCTGATTGCGGAAGGAGCCAAGCCTGCCATCGTCGCCACGCCGCAAAGCTGCGGCCTTGCCGGCGGCGAATATTTCCCCTTCACCTTCGGGCCGGAACTGCCGGGCGACCAGCGCCCCGACGATGCCCTGTCGGTGTGTTTCGACCGGCCGGTGCTTGATCGGGCGATCGACATTGTCGGCGCGCCGGAACTCCTGGTCAGGGTCGCCTCGGACCGGCCCCAGGCCAACATCGCTGTCAGGCTCTGTGACGTCCATCCCGACGGCGCCTCGGAACTGATCTCCTACGGCGTGCTCAATCTGACGCACCGCAACTCGCACGAATTCCCCGAGGCGCTGCCGCCGGGCGAGAGTGTCTCGGCCCGTGTCGTGCTCGACCAGTGCGCCTACCGCGTGCCGGCCGGCCACCGGCTGCGCATTGCCGTTTCAAACGCCTACTGGCCGATGATCTGGCCCTCGCCGGAGCCGGTCCGCCTCGACCTGTCGAAGGCCACGCTCAATCTGCCGGTCCGCCCGCTGGCGAAAGGCGACGAAGCTTCGTTTCCGGCTCCCGAAGGCGCCGCGCCCTGGCAGACCGAGACGATCCGCCCCGCCAGTTCCGAGCGCCATGTCGACCGCGACGAGAAGACCGGCATCGTCACGCTTTCCATCACCGATGATTTCGGCGCGGTGCGCGACCTCGCGCATGGTCTCGCCAATGGCAGCATCGTCAGGGAGGTCTGGGCGATCCATCCCGATGATCCGTCGTCAGCCTCGGGAAAAACCCACTGGACACAGACTTTGTCGCGAAATGGATGGTCGGTGCGTACCGAGACCTTCGCGGAGATCCATTCCGACCCGCAAAACTTCGTGCTGAGCGCCAGAATCGAGGCCTATGAGGGCGAAAACCGCGTCTTCGAACGCGACTTCGAACAGAAGATTCCACGCGCTCTCGTCTGAGAGCTGGCAGGATTGGTCCAATTGCGACGCGCCATTTACGCCACGGCATGTCGCATTCGGTCTTGCTTACAGCTTTCCGTTGCGCTCATTATCCTCACAAGAAACAAGAAACGGCCGCAAGGTCGAACCATCAGAGTGAGGAACCTGCAATGTCTAACGAACTGGACTATCTCAGCCGTCGTGTCGCCGCCGGCAAGCTCAGCCGTCGCGACTTTCTCGGCCGCGCCGCCGCGCTCGGCATCTCCGCTCCCTTCGCCAATTCGCTGCTTTCGAGCGCGGCCCGCGCCGCCGGTCCGGTCAAGGGCGGCACGCTGAAGGCCGGCCTCGTCGGTGGTGAATCCACCAACAGCCTCGATCCGGCGCTGATGATGACCCAGGTGCCGTTCGCCTTCGGCAAGTGCTGGGGCGAAATGATCGTCGAGCTGTCGCCTGACGGCAAGCTCGAGAACCGCATCGCCGAGGAGATCGGCTCCTCCGATGATGCCAAGGTCTGGACGCTGAAGATCCGCGACGGTGTCGAATTCCACAACGGCAAGACCGTGACCGCCGAGGACGTCGCCGCCACGCTCGAACGTCACTCCGACGAGAAGTCGAAATCCGGCGCTCTCGGCTACATGAAGGGCATCGAGAGCATCAAGGCCAGCGGCAAGGAAGTGGTGCTGACGCTGAAGGAGGCCAATGCCGACCTTCCCTACCTGCTCAGCGACTATCACCTGATCGTCCAGCCGAACGGCGGCAAGGACAAGCCCGATGCCGGCATCTCGGCGGGCCCCTATGTGGTCAAGACCAACGAGCCCGGCGTGCGCCATGTCGGCGAGCGCTTCGCCAACTACTGGCAGGGCGACAAGATGGGCCATGCCGACCAGATCGAAGTGGTCGTCATCAACGACGCGACGGCGCGCACCGCGGCCCTGCAGGGCGGCCAGGTCAACATGATCAACCGCGTCGAGCCGAAGATCGTCGACCTGATCAAGCGCGTGCCGGGCGTCACCATCCGCAACCATGCGGGCCCCGGCCACTACGTGTTCATCATGCATTGCAACACGGCGCCGTTCGACAACAACGATCTCAGGATGGCGCTGAAGTTGGCCATCGACCGCGAGGAGATGCTGAACAAGGTGCTGCGCGGCTACGGCTCGCTTGGCAACGACTTCCCGATCAACGCGGCCTACCCGCTGTTCACCGAGATCGAGCAGCGCAAGTACGATCCGGACAAGGCCAAGTTCCACTACAAGAAGTCCGGCCATGACGGCTCGGTGCTGCTCAGGACCTCCGATGTCGCCTTCCCCGGCGCCGTCGATGCCGCGCAGCTCTACCAGCAGAGCGCGGCCAAGGCCGGCATCAAGCTAGAGATCAAGCGCGAGCCGGGCGACGGCTACTGGAACGAGGTCTGGAACAAGCAGCCCTTCTGCGCCTCTTATTGGGGCGGCCGCTCGACGCAGGACCAGATGTACTCGACCGCCTATCTGTCGACGGCCGACTGGAACGACACGCGCTTCAAGCGTCCGGACTTCGACAAGATGGTGCTGGCCGCGCGCGCCGAGCTGGACGAGGCCAAGCGCAAGGCGATGTACCATGACATGGCCGTCATGGTGCGCGACGAGGGCGGCCTGATCCTGCCGATGTTCAATCAGTTCATCGATGCCACCGGCGCCAAGGTCGGCGGCTGGGTCGACGATCCGCATCAGGAGCTGATGAACGGCTACGCTCTGGCGAAGTGCTGGCTCGAAGCCTGAGTTCGGCCTTGCGGAGATGTCCTCACCCATCGTGAAACTGGTGGCCCAGCGCGTTGCGCTGGGCATCCTCCTCTTGTTGGCCGTTTCGGTCCTGATCTTCGCCGGCACCCAGATCCTGCCCGGCGACGTCGCGCAAGCCATTCTCGGACAATCGGCGACGCCGGAGTCGCTCGCCAATCTGCGCGAGCAGCTCGGGCTGAACCAGCCTGCCTATCTCCGCTACTTCCACTGGCTGGGCGGCGTGCTCACCGGCGATCTCGGCACCGCCATGTCGAGCGGGCAGGACATTGCGACATCGATCAAGGACCGGCTGTGGAACACGCTGTTCCTCGCCTTCTGGGCGGCGATCGTCGCCGTGCCGCTGGCGATCATCCTCGGTCTGATCGCGGTGCGTTACCGCAACGGCTGGGTCGACAAGCTGATCTCCGGCGTGGCGCTGGCCTCGACCTCGTTCCCGGAATTCTTCATCGGCTATGTGCTCGTCTTCTACTTCGCCGTGCAGCACCAATGGTTCCCGGCCATCTCCACCGTCTATGAGGGCATGCCGTTCGGCGAGCGCATGCAGGCCATCGCCTTGCCTGCGGCGGCGCTGACGTTGGTGGTTCTGGCCCATATGATGCGCATGACGCGCGCGGCGATCCTCAACGTCATGCAGTCGGCCTATGTCGAGACGGCCGAGTTGAAGGGTCTGTCGGCCTTCGCCGTCATCCGCAAGCATGCGTTCCCGAACGCCATCGCGCCGATCATCAACGTCGTCATGCTCAACCTCGCCTATCTCGTCGTCGGCGTCGTCGTGGTCGAGGTGATCTTCGTCTATCCCGGCATGGGACAGTATCTGGTCGACCACGTCACCAAGCGCGACGTGCCGGTCGTTCAGGCGGTCGGCCTGATCTTCGCCGCCGTCTATATCAGCCTCAACATCATCGCGGACATTGCGGCGATCGTCGCCAATCCGCGCCTCAGGCATCCGAAGTAGGAGGGAGCGGGACATGCTGAATATTGCACGCATCCCCCTACCGGCATTGATCGGTATCGTGCTGACCTCGCTGTTCGTGCTGGCAGCGATCTTCGCGCCCTGGATCGCGCCGCACGGCAATGCCGAGATTGTCAGCGACGTCCCTTGGGAACCGATGTCATCGGCGCACTGGCTGGGCACCGACAATCTCGGCCGCGACCTGCTGTCACGCATGATCTACGGCGCCCGCATCACCCTGTTCATCGCGGTGCTGGCCACCGCGCTGTCCTTCTCGCTCGGCGCCATACTCGGTTTTTCGGCCGCGGTGTTCGGCGGCTGGTACGACACCATCCTGTCGCGCCTCATCGACCTGCTGATGTCGATCCCGACGCTGATCATGGCCCTCGTCGTGCTTTCGGTGCTCCCCTCTAACGTGGTGACGCTGATCCTGGTGATGGGGGTTCTCGACTCCACCCGCGTCTACCGGCTGTCGCGCGCGGTCGCCGTCGACATCAACGTCATGGATTATGTCGAAGCCGCCAAATTGCGCGGCGAAGGCAGCGCCTGGATCATCTTCCGCGAGATCCTGCCCAATGCGCTGTCGCCGCTGGTCTCGGAGCTTGGCCTGCGTTTCATCTATGCGGTGCTGTTCTTGTCGACGCTCTCCTTCCTCGGCCTCGGCGTGCAGCCGCCGGATGCCGACTGGGGCGGCATGGTCAAGGAAAACAAGGACGGTATCGTCTTCGGCATCGCGGCGGCGCTGATCCCGGCCGCGGCCATCGCGGCGCTTGCCATCTCCGTCAATCTCGTCGCCGACTGGGTGCTCAACCGGACGGCAAGCCTGAAGGGAGGGCGCGGGTGATGGCCGACACCAAAGCGAAGCCCGGCATGCTGCTCGACATCCGCAACCTGCGCATCGAAGCGACCGTCTATCCGCCCGGCGAGCAGCCGAAGACCATCACCTTGGTGCACGACGTCTCGCTGACGCTGGAAAAGGGCAAGGTGCTCGGCCTGATAGGCGAGTCCGGCGCCGGCAAGTCGACCATCGGTCTGTCGTCGATGGGCTATGGCCGCGGCGGCGTGCGCATCACCGGTGGCGAGGTCATCCTCAACGGACGCGACATCCTGAAG
>NZ_RZOF01000217.1:0-10857 GCF_003998955.1 Mesorhizobium sp. M4B.F.Ca.ET.017.02.2.1
GTCGTTCAGCACCCATGCGGCCTGGCGGCCGATGCAGAAATGGCTTGCGCCCGGCTATCGCATGATCGGCACCAGTCTCTGCGGCTACGGGGCGACGGCGGAGACCCGCAGGCGCGATGATTTCGGCATGCGGCACGAGCTTCGGATCATCGAGCATGCGGCACGCCGCGCCGGCGAACCCGTGCATCTGGTCGGGCATTCCTTCGGCGGTACGGTCGCCCTTGCCGCTGCCCTGGCAAACTCCGTCGAGGTGGCGAGCCTGACGCTGTTCGAGGCAAATCCGCTGGCCCTCCTTGCTCGGCCGCCGAGGCGGAATATCCATCAAGAAGTTCTGGAACTCAGCCGCGAATTTAGCGCCGCCGTCGATGCCGGCGAAGCCGATGCGGCGGCCATGATCATCGACTTCTGGGGCCGTCCGGGAACATTTGCGGCGATGCCCGAGGCCGTCCGCGACTACTGCCGCAAGACTGCGGCGACCAATGCGATCGACTGGCTGACGGACTTCGGGTTCGAGGCTGGGGTCGAGGACTACCGCCGCCTGGACATTCCGGTTCTCCTCGTCAGGGGCGAGTTCGCCAATCCGGCGATGGTGGCCATGACCGACGTGCTGGCACGGGCTTTGCCGAATGCGCGTCGCGCGGTCGTCGACGGCGCCGGCCACTTCCTCATTGCGACCCATGCGCAAAAATGCGCCGCGCTGCTGACGCGATTCCTGACGGTTGCGGACGCGGCGCTGCCGGAGCTCGCGATGGTGGTTTAGCGGCTGAGGCAGGTCGCCGGATTGAAAGGAGCACTCATTCGGGCAAGCCGGCCAGCCGCAGCGCTTCGACATATCTGGCGAAATAGTCCGGCTTGATCAGCCCCACCCTGTATTTGAGGTTGGAAAGCGTCAGTTCGGGATCGAGCCGCAGCGAGCGCGCGATATGCTTGCTCGCGGCATCCAACCTGCCGGCCATTGCATTGCTGGCGGCCGCGACGCGCAGGCCGGTGAGATAGTATGGCTGCGCGCGGGAAGCCGCCTCGGCAATTGGCCACGCATCATCGTGGCGGCCGGCCACGAAATGCGCGAAAGCGGTGAATGACTGCATGAAAAAGGTCAGCGGATCGAGCGGGCTTAGCCGCCTTGCCCGCGACAGGTGCTCGATGGCGATGTCCGGGTCGTCGTGGCAGGCCTTGAGGCAGCCGCTGGCGCTCCAGGCGGCGGCGCAGTTCGGATTCAGCACGAGCGCGCGGTCGGCCAGTGCCGAACCGGCCTCGTAGTCGCCCATGACATAGCCCAGCGCCAGACCACTGAAGGCCAGCGCCACCGCGTCGTCGTGGCCGGCGATGGCGACGTTGCCGACCAGCCGCGAGACCTCGGTGGTCTCCTTCTGCCGGTCTGTCATCCAGCCATTCGCCATCCGCCAGAAATAGCACCAGGCGGCAGCGCCTTGCGCGGCGGCAAAATCGGGGTCGAGCTGGATAGCCTTGTAGAACTGCGGCAGTGCCTCTTCCAGCCCCTCCCTCGTCCAGCGGTAAAGGCTCGCCATGCCGCGCAGATAGTGGTCGTAGGCGTCGAGACTCTCGGTGGGCTTGCGTTTGGCGCGCGCTATCTCGGCCTGCTCGAGCCTGGGCGAAATCGCGCCGATGACGCTGGATGCGACGAGGTCCTGCAGTTCGAACACCTCCGCGATGTCGCCTTCGAAGCGATCAGCCCAGAGAGTCACCCCCGCCGTCGCTTCGATGAGCTGGCCCGCCACGCGCAGCCGGCTGCCGGCCCTGCGGACGCTGCCCTCCAGCACGTAGCGCACACCGAGTTCCCGTGCCACGCGCGTGACGTCGACCGCCTGGCCCTTGTAGGCAAAGGCGGAATTCCGCGCGATCACGAACAGCCAGTTCACATGCGACAGCGCCGTCGTGATCTCCTCGACGACGCCGTCGGTGAAATATTCCTGCTCGGCGTCGCCGCTCATATTCTGGAACGGCAGAACAGCAATCGACGGCTTTTCCGGCACTGAAACGGCAGGGCGCGGCGGCTCCGCCTTCGCTTCCGGGCGGGACGGTTCGACCTCAGGCGGTCCGCCCTCGGCCATCGGTTCCGTCAGATGCCCCGGCGCTTCGATGCGTTCGAGCAGTGCCCGCGTCGCCTCTTCGGGCTCGACTCCGAGCTCGCGCTTCAGGGCTTCCTTGCAGGCCAGGAACTGGCGGAAGGCATCGTTGGTCTTGCCGCGGCTTCGGAAGATCCGGATCAGGGCGCGGTGGGCCTGCTCGGCGCATGGGTCGAGAGCCACCAGCCGCTCGGCCAGTCTTTCACACGCCTGTTCCTGGTGCGAACCCAATTCCGGCAAGAGGCTCAGTCGCTCGACCAGGTCCAGCGCCTTGCGAGTGTAGGTCGCCCGAAACGGCGCAAGCCATTCGTCGATCTCGTGTGGGAATGCCAGCCCGTCGAGCAGGTCGCCCCGGTAGAAGTCGGCCGCTGCCGCGAGGCTTGCACCATCATCGGCCTGGCACTTCTGGTCAAAAATCCAGATGTCGGCTTCATCGGCATTCGCCGCCAGCCAGATGGTGTCGGCATTGCCTTCGATGCGAATGGTCTCGTCGCCTGTGGACGGAAACAGCCGCCTGATGTCGACCAGGGCCTGGCGCAGGCTGTTTCGCGCCTGCTGCTCGCCGCTGCCAGCCCACAGCATCGCCGCCACCCTCTCGCGGCGAAGGCCCTTGGGGCCAGCCAAAACGAGCGCGGCAAAGAGCAACGCCGTCTTGCGCGTCGCGAAATGCAAAGGTTGCCCGCCTGCGGAGGCAACCTCGATGTCGCCAAGCAATCGGATATGCACCCCGACCCCCGAGAAACAGCCTCAGATAGAATATCACGTCCCGTCGCCGACTTAACGACGATTTAGCGCTGCTGTTCGCGGTTTTTCCCCGCGTTTTCACGCCTGCATGAACATCGGCAAAGCGCGCCGGTGGGACATTGCCCTCGTGAGTTCGAAAGAGGGAGAATTGCAATGACCTACATCAGCCTCAGCAGCTTCCGGCCGACCTCCCGTTTTGCCGGCACTCTCGCTGCCCATGTCGCGACCGCCTTCGCCGGGCTTCGGCGCTGGTATCAGGATGCCATGCAGCGCAGGGCTCTGGCCGGACTGTCGATATCTGACCTGAAGGACTTCGGCTATCCCGTCGATGAAGCTCCCGCCGATGTCGCGGCCCGCGGCCGCATCGCCGGGCGCAGTCCTCTGCGGTGATCCTTGCCGACGCGCACTGCCTGAATTGCCCTGCAGGCGCTTCTCATCCCTTGCCGGCAGCCAGCGGCGCGCCGGGCAGGTAAAGCATGATCGGCCGGATTTCGTAGACCGCGCTCGGATTGACGCGCTTGAGGTCGCGCGCCGTGGCAATCGCCTCGTCCTGGTCGGCGCAGTCGAGGACATAGAGGCCCAGCAACTGTTCCTTGGTCTCGGCAAAGGGTCCGTCGATCACCATGCCGTCGCCTGGGCCGCGCAGCGTGACGGCTTTCGCCGTCTCGCCCAGCCTCGCCGCCGGCCCAAGCTTGCCTGCGCGGGTCAGCCTGTCGTTGACCTCGAGCAGGTCGACCATCAGCGCGGCATCCTCCTCGGGCGTCCAGGACTGGACGGTTTGTTCGACGTGGTAGGCCAGGATAGCGTAGAACATGGGTGCGATTTTCCTCAAGCCGGAGCGGGCCGCACTATCCCAAGGATGGCATGGCTGATCCAGTCCCCACGGCAAGCGGCCCGCCGCCTCCTGACTCAAGCTGCCAGCGGCAGGCGCAGCTCCGTCAGCAGGCCGCCGCCAGGGTTGTTGGAGAGGCTGATTTCGCCGCCGGCGGCGCGCGCGATGTTGCGGGCAATGGTCAGGCCAAGGCCAAGGCCGCCGGTCTGGCGGTTGCGCGACTGCTCGATGCGGACGAACGAGCCGAACACCGCGTCGAGCTGGGCCTGGGGGATGCCCGGACCTTCGTCGCGGATGGCCAGCGTGACCGTGTGTTCTGATCGCTCCAGGCTGAGATGCGCCTTCTTGCCATAGGTCACGGCGTTCTGGACAAGGTTGGTGACGCAGCGTTTCAGCGCCACCGGCCGAGCAACGCAGATCAGGCCGCGCGGCCGGGTGCCGTCATGGTCGAACGAAACCTCCTCGAAACCGTCGGCGATCGATTCCACCAGCGACCAGAAATCGATGCGTTCAGCCTTTTCCTCGGTCACCTCGAACTTGGCGAAGTCGATGACGGAGCTGGAGATGCTCTCGATGTCGGCGAGGTCATGGGCGAGCGCTTCGCGGGCCGGCGATTTGCGCAGCAATTCGAGGCGCAGCCGCATCCTGGTCAGCGGCGTGCGCAGATCGTGGGCAAGTGCCGCCGCAAGGTGCTCGCGGTCCTCGACATAGGCGCGCAGCCTGACCTGCATGGCATTGACCGCCTTGGCGGCGGCGCGGATCTCGCGGCTGCCGGTCTCGGCGATCGGCGGGAACTTCAGGTCGTTGCCGATCCGGTTCACGGCGGTTTCCATCATCCGGTAGGGCGCGGTCAGCCGGCGCAACGACCAGATCGACATCACCACCACCAGCCCGGCGATCAGCGAATAGAGCGGCAGGCTGTCGAAGCTCAGGATCGGCCCCACCGGGGTAATCGGCTCGGTGAAGTTCAGCCATTGGCCATCGGCAAAGCGCAGCGAGGCCGTCAGCTTGTCGCTCTGGGCGAAATCCGCCGCCAGCACCAGGAGGTCGCGCTCGACCTGGCCGACATCCTTGTTGGGAATGACGCCGCCGGGAGCATCGGCCTCCTGCGTTGCCGGATCGCGCCGCACGCGCGCGTCGGTGATGCCGAATTTCGACAGGCGGCCAACGAGAATGTCCTCCAGTTCGGCAAGCTCGTCGTCGCCGGCAATCGAGGAGGAGACGGCGGGCGTATCGGAAACGGTCAGCGCATAGGTGGCGTTGAACAGGCCTGACGCCGTCGCCTTGCGCTCCTCCGGCGTCGCATCATGCATCAGCTGCACCAGCGAGAAGGCGCGGTCGTTCAGCCGGTAGAGGTCGACCACGTCGTTGGCGGCGGCGCGGTCGCGCGAGACGATGTAGAGCGTCGCGACCTGGCTGATCAGCAGGCCGGCAATGACGATGAGCAGCACCCAGACGGGCAGGGTCTGCGGCAGGAAGCGTCTCATTCGGTGGTCGTCTCGGGCAGGAACTGGTAGCCGCCGCTGCGCACGGTGAGGATCAGCTTCGGCGTCTTGGGGTCGTCCTCCATCTTGCGCCGCAGCCGGCTGACCAGGATGTCGACGCTGCGGTCGAAACTGTAGCCGGTGTCGCCGCCGGACAGCTCGATCAGCTGGTCGCGGGTCAGCACGCGCTGGGCGCTTTTGACGAAGGTCTGCAGGAGGTTGAATTCGGCCATGGTCAGCTCGACCCTGACGTCGCCGGGCGCCGTCAGCCGGCGGCGCGAGCAGTCCATCGTCCAGCCGGCGAAATGGTAGATCTGCTTGGCGGCCGGCCGGCGCGGCTCGGCGACGCCGTTGCGTCTCAGCACGGCGCGGATGCGGGCCAGCAGCTCGCGCGGGTCGAAGGGTTTCGGCACATAGTCGTCGGCGCCCATCTCCAGCCCGACGACCCGGTCGGTGGTCTCGGTGACGGCCGTCAGCATGATGATCGGCGTGGTGTAGTTGGCGCGGAGCTCGCGGCAGAGCTCCAGCCCGCTCTTTCCCGGCAGCATCACGTCAAGCACGATGAGGTCGACCTGCGCGCGCCGCAGGATCGCCTCCATCTCGGTGCCGTCGGCGGCAACCGTGGTGCGCAGCCCGCGCTTCTGGAAAAACTCCTGAAGCAGGTCGCGTATGCCCTTGTCGTCGTCGACGATCAGTATGTGTGCGTCGGATTTCACGGGAACCCTGTCATTCTGGTGGCCTGTGGTCGTTCTGATATCACCCACACGATAGAATTCCGGCCATATCTTGGCCAGTGGCGACGATGCTTCGCGAGGCTGGATTCACCAGAAACAATCCAGAAACAAAATTCTACAGTCGGGAAAAACTCCTGAAAAATTTCAAGGGCATAACTGGTGTCGTGGCGGTCAGGTCATCGGCTGCGACGCTAGTCTCCGGAGTAACGGACAAGACCAATGCAGAGGTTCACGATCAGCTTGATGGGTGCGTTGCTCAGCATTTCGCTCGTCACGGCAGCGGTCGCGGCCTCCAACGCAAAGGTGACGCCGATCACCCGGGCCGAGCGCTGCAGCGATCTCAACCGCCAGGTTGACGAAGCCCTCGAAACCCATGCCGCGGCAACGCAGGTCACCGCGGCGAAGGCACTTCAGAGAAAGGGAAACCGGTTCTGCGCCAACAAGAAGCAGGCACAGGGAATCCGGATGCTCGCGAACGCTTTGAAGCTGCTTGGAGTGACACCGATCGACCCGGTTCAGTGACGCTCAAACCCCGACCCGCACAAGAAAAGGAAATGAAGCCATGAAAAAGTCCCTCCTCTCCGCCCTCGGCCTCGGCATTGCTCTCGCTTTCTCGATGCCGGCTCTCGGCAATGCGGCCGCGACCACGACCGCTGCTCCGGCTGCTTCGACGACGACCGCTCCGGCGACCGCCGCGCCGGCCAAGGCTGCTCCGAAGAAGGTTGCCGCCAAGAAGGTCTGCAAGGTGACCAAGACGCACAAGTGCCCGGTCAAGAAGGCCAAGAAGGCTCCGGCGAAGAAGTCCTGATCCGCAAGCCTGTTCTTGCAATCGAGGCCGCTTCAGCCGCACCCCGGCTGGGGCGGCCTTGGCTCGACTGGTGCCGACCTCCGAACCGAGGCGCCAACCGGGTCACGCTGAAACCGGTCCCACGGCCAGCGATCCTTAACCCGGTCGCAATGCCGATCCTGTAGGACAATCCGCATGAAGAAGCGGTTTTCGTCCCTTATGCGTTCGATGGCGCTTGGCGGCCTGGTCGTCACAGGTCTGGCCAAGATGCTGATCCTTTTGACCGCCAGTCCCGTGCCTGACCCTGCCAGCGGACGGACCGAGCCTTCGCTGTTCGCGCCCAAGATCTCAACCAACTGGGACTACATCACCCCGCTGCAGACCTGGCTGCTGATCGTGCTGATGGGCACGACCCTGATCGCCTTCGCGGCCTGGGCGCTCATGGCCTTGATGGAACGCAGGGCGGACGGGCCGCCCATCGACCGCATCGCCGGCCGCCACGGCCGTTGAACGGCAGACGATAGATCCCACATAGATTCGTGAACGGCCGCGCCGTCGGCGGAAATGGACGGTCGCGTTCGCGCATGACAAAATGTGAGCCTTCCTTGCCGCCGCCGGGTTCCGATGCCTGAAACCGTCACCAAGCCACGCACCAGGACGAAGCCGCAGACCGAGCGGCCGAAACTCTACAAGGTCATCCTGATCAACGACGACTTCACGCCGCGCGAATTCGTGGTGACGGTGCTGAAGGCCGAGTTCAGGCTGAGCGAGGACCAGGCGCAGCGGGTGATGATCACCGCGCACCGGCGCGGCGTCTGCGTCGTCGCCGTCTTCACCAAGGATATCGCGGAAACCAAGGCGACGCGGGCGACGGACGCCGGCAAGGCCAAGGGTTATCCGCTGCTGTTTACGACGGAACCGGAGGAGTAGGGTCGCGACTGCCTTTTCTCCCCGTCACTATACGGGGAGAAATGTCCGGCAGGACAATGAGGGGCGGCGCTGGCGCTAGAAGAGTTTCCCCTGGATAATCCGTGACGATCGCCAATCACTTCAGTTGGCGCCGCCCCTCATCCGCCCTTTGGGCACCTTCTCCCCGTGAACGGGGCGAAGGAAGGAGGGGCTACCGCCCCTCGCGGTACCACATCGAGCCCATTGCCAGGAGCAGCAGGCCGAGGCCGAGGAAGCCGCCGAACAGCGGCACGCGCGAGACGGCCTTGAGCAGGCTGTCGTCGGTTGTGCGCAGGCCGATCCAGTCGGCGCCGGATGCGACACCGGAAGAACGGACCGGAACGATCGAAGGCAGCGTCACGCCGCCGGTAATGCCGCCGAGCGCGGAGGTGGCGGCCAGCCGGCGCACGCTGCCACCGGTCGCCTCGACCGGCGCCTTCAGCCGGTCCTCGGTCGAGATGACATTGGTGAACTCCGGCGCGTTGATCGGGCCGACATGGGCCAGCGCGGTGAGGTCACCATTGCCGACCTGGTAAAGGCCGATCTCCTTGGTCTCGACGCTGCCGAGGAAGATGCCGGGTTCGGACTTCTCGAGCCTGACGATCAGCGCCTTGCCGGACGGCGTGATGACCTGCGCGGGACCAGGGTCGTCGCTCATCGTCTGGCGGCGGATCTCCAGCACCATGCCGCGTCCGTCGGCAGTCAGCCGCTCCTCCTCGAGCTCCGGCTCCTTCATCAGCCAGTGGGCGATGCGGCGGTAGAGCTGGACATGCGGGCCGCCGCCTTCGAAGCCGCGCGCCCACAGCCAGCCCTGGTCGGACAAGAGCATGCCGACGCGGCCTTCGCCCTTGCGGTCGAGCAGGAGCAGCGGCAAATTGTCGGCGCCCTTCATCACCACTTCGCCTTCGGGGTTCTTGACGCCGATGGTGCGGAACCACCGGCTCCAGTGCGGCGGTTCGGTGTTGGAGCCGTCGAGGCCGCGCGTCACCGGATGGCGCTGGCCGAGGTCGGTGAGGCGCGGGTAGAAGGCCTTGTCGACGACCTCGCCGCTCGGCATCGCCGGTAGCGCCGACATCAGCGGCGTACGGGCGATCGAGCTCTCGCCGGCATATTCGGGACCGGCGGCGATCAGCAGCGCGCCGCCCTTTTCGACATATTCGGAGATGTAGTCGTAGTAGAGGATCGGCAGCACGTCGCGGTGCTGGTAGCGGTCGAAGATGATCAGGTCGAAATCCTTGATCTTCTCGACGAACAATTCGCGCGTCGGGAAGGCGATCAGCGACAGCTCGTTGATCGGCGTGCCGTCCTGCTTTTCCGGCGGCCGCAAAATGGTGAAGTGGACGAGGTCTACCGAGGCGTCCGACTTCAAAAGGTTGCGCCAGGTGCGCTCGCCCGCATGCGGTTCGCCGGAGACGAGCAGCACGCGCAGATTCTCGCGGATGCCGTCGACCAGGGCGATGGCGCGGTTGTTGGCATCGGTCAGCTCGCCGGGCTCGTGATCGATGGCGAGCTCGATGATGTTGCGGCCGGCATTGGGAACGGTGACCTGCAGCGGCATCGTCTGGCCGATCGTGGCGCGCTCGACCGAGACCTGCTCGCCATTGATCGAGACGCGGACATCGACCTGACCGGCCTGATCGCCAGTGGCGATGACACGGTAGGTCATGTCGAGCGGCTTGCCGACGAGGCCGAAGCGCGGCGCGTTCTCGAACCTGATGCGGCGGTCCTTCTCGTGGTCGTTGCCGGTGATCAGCGCGTGCAGCGGCGCGCTGAAATCAGGCGCGCCGGCAGGTGCGTCATGCACCTCGCCGTCGGTGATCATGATTGCGCCGCCGATGCGCGACGGCGGCACGTCGCGGAAGGCGCCTTCCAGCGCGCTGAACAGCCTGGTGTCGGTGCGTTCCTCGGCGGCATCTGACTTGCCGGCCTCGACGACGCGCACGTCGAACTGCTTGAAGCGGGCAAGCCGCTGCTGCAGCCCGGCGAGCGCTTCGTCGGTCTGCCTGGTACGCTCGCCGATGTCCTGGCTCTGGCTGCGATCGACGACGACGGCGACGACGCTCTTCAGCGCGTCGCGCTCCTCGTCGAGGAACACCGGGTTGAGCAGCGCGGCGCCGAGCGCCAGCAAGGCTGTGAAGCGCAGCACCGAGCCGCGCTGGCGGAACCACAGGCCGACCAGCGCCAGCAACGCCAGCGGCGCCAGCACGGCGGCAAGCCAGGGCCAGGACAGAAGCGGTTCGAAGGAGATCGACCAGTTCATGCTTACTGCCCCAGCCGTTCGAGCAGGACAGGCACATGCACCTGATCGGATTTGTAGTTGCCGGTCAGCATGTACATCATGATGTTGACGCCGGCGCGCAGCGCATAGATCCGCTGCATCGGGTCCGCCGGCACCGTCGGCAGCAACGGGTCGCCATTCTCGTCCACCGCCCAGGCGCCGGCGAAATCATTGGCGGTGATCAGGATCGGCGAAACGCCGTCGCCGACGCGCACCGGACGGTTCTCGGCGTTGCTGGCGTCGAGCGAGGCCTCGACCCAGAGCGGGCTGCCGTTGAACCGCCCGGGAAACTCCGGAAGGATGAAGAAGGATTTGGTCAGCACGTGGTCCGAAGGCACCGGCTCCAGCGGCGGCACGTTGAGATTGCCGAGAATGTCGCGCAGCCGTTCCGTTGCCGGACTGGTCGAGTTCGCGCCGATGCCGTTGGCGAACTGGTCGCGGGTATCGAACAGCACCGTGCCGCCCTGCTGCATATAGGCGTCGATGCGGGCGATCGAGGTTTCGCTCGGCATCGGGGCGGTGGGGTCGATCGGCCAGTAGATCAGCGGGTAGAAGGACAATTCATCCTTGGCGATGTCGACGCCGGCCGGATCACCGGGCTCCAGCGCGGTCTTCTCGATCAGGAAGCGGGTCAGGCCTTCCAGTCCGGCGCGGCTGATTGAATCGACGCCGGGCTCGCCGGTCAGCACATAGGCGATGCGGGTCTTCGAGATGTCCTCGATCGCCTGCGTGTCGTCCGGCTTCGCGTCATCGGCGCGGGCGAGGTCGGCATGGCCGACAAGCGCGCCAAGCGCGATCAGCAGGGCAGCCGCGGTGGTCGCTGCGGCGCGCCGGGGTCGGCGCGAGAGCAGGCCGCCCATCCAGAACACCGCCAGCGTGTCGAGCACCATCAGTACCAGCGCCGCCGCGACCAGCGAGCCCTTCAGATTGCGCGATTCGTCGAAGGCGTACTGGATGCTGGTC
>NZ_RZOF01000218.1:0-10834 GCF_003998955.1 Mesorhizobium sp. M4B.F.Ca.ET.017.02.2.1
CGACTGGTCGAGCATCGCCTTCGGCGTCGGCCCGGTTGCGCCGCCGAGGCCGACGGCGACCAGGGTCGGGTGAGCGAGCTTCACCTGGTAGGGCGACTTCGGCGCATCCTTGGCGGCGACGGCGGGGGCGGCCTCCGACTGCTCCGCCTTCGGCTTCTTCTTGCAGATCTCGTCATGCAGATCGTTGGGCGACAGCGTATCGCCATAGGACGGCAAGGCGGCAAGCGTAGCCGAGCCGGTCGCCGGCGTGTCAAAACCCTGGTCGAGCAGCTTCGCAACGGTCTCGGCGCGGCTGACAGCCGATTTCTCGCCGAGCACCACGGCGACCAGCGTGCGCCCGTTGCGCGTCGCCGAGCCGATCATGTTGAATCCCGAGGAACAGACGAAGCCGGTCTTCATGCCGTCGGCGCCCGGATAGCGGCCGATCAAGAGGTTGTAGTTCGGGATCGCCTTCTTGCCGACCGCCAGCCCCTCGATCGAGAACCAGGGCGCGTATTGCGGAAACTCGCTGCGGATCGCCGTCACCAGCAGCGCGAGATCGCGCGCGGTGGTGTACTGGTCCGGCGAAAACAGCCCGTTCGGATTGACGAAATGGGTTCCCGTCATGCCGAGGCGCGCCGCCTCCGCGTTCATGCGGTCGGCGAAGGCCGCCTGCGACCCGCCGATATTCTCGCCGACGGCCATGGCGATGTCGTTGGCCGATTTGACCAGCATCATCTTCAACGCATTGTCGAGCCGCATCACCGAGCCCGGCTTGAAGCCCATCTTGCTGGGCGGCTCGCCGGCGGAATGTTTCGTCACCTTGATCGGCGAATCGAGCTGAACCTCGCCGGCGGCGATCGCCCGAAACGTCACATAGGCCGTCATCAGCTTGCTCAGCGACGCCGGATACCAGCGCTTGAAGGCGTCCTGGTGCTCGAGGATCTTGCCGCTCTGCAGGTCGAAAAGGATCACCGGGTTGGCGCGCGCGACGCCCGCCAGCATCGGCAAAGCCAGCGCGCCGGCCAGCAATAGTTTGAGGAAATGCCCGTGCCGCATCATGGAATCCGAAATCGCCTCTTGCCGTAGTCGCCCCTGGCTCCGTAAGATTTCGTTACGCGATCGCCAGCATGGTGCGGCCCGGCCCTCGATTCCCCAGGCTGCATTGTTGCGGTGCTATTTACCCTATGTGACGTCAACATGGCAAAGCGCCTGGCAATCACAATTACAATGCAGCAGGCTGGAACTGGCTGCTTCAACGATGAAATGGGACAATCATGCCGATTTTGAACCGCGCCGCCGAGATGCAAGACGAGGTCGCCGGCTGGCGCCGCCATCTGCACCAGACGCCGGAACTGAATTTCGACGTTTTCCAGACCGCCGCCTTCGTCACCGGAAAGCTGAAGGAATTCGGTTGCGACGAGGTGGTGACGGGCCTCGGCAAGACCGGCGTCGTCGGCATCATCCGCGGTCGCAACGGCGACGGCACGACGATCGGGCTGCGGGCCGACATGGATGCGCTGCCGATCAACGAGATCACCGGCAAGCCCTATGCCTCGACCGTTGCCGGCAAGATGCATGCCTGCGGCCATGACGGCCACACGGCGATGCTCTTGGGGGCGGCCAAATATCTCTCCGAGACCCGCAATTTCACCGGCTCGGTCGCGGTCATCTTCCAGCCGGCCGAGGAGGGCGGCGGCGGCGGCAACGAGATGGTCAAGGACGGCATGATGGAACGCTTCGGCATCTCAAGAGTGTTCGGCATGCACAATATGCCGGGCCTGCCGGTCGGCCAGTTCGCCATCAGGCCTGGCCCGATCATGGCGGCGACCGCCGAATTCACCATCACCGTCAAGGGCCGGGGCGGCCACGCGGCGATGCCGCACGGCACCATCGATCCGATCGTCATCACCAGCCAGCTTGTCGGCGCGATGCAGACGATCGCGTCGCGCAGCACCGACCCGGTCGAGTCGGTGGTTGTGTCGGTGACGAAATTCCATGCCGGCGACGCCTACAACGTCATCCCCGAAAGCGCCGAGATCGCAGGCACGGTGCGCTCGCTGAAGAAGGAAGTGGCCAAGAAGGCGGAGGAGCGCATCCGCGCCCTTTGCGACGGGTTGGCCGCCGCCTTCGGCGCCACCATCACCTTCGACTACGAGCCCAACTATCCGGTCACCTTCAACCATCCCGAAGAGACGGTCTTTGCCGCCGACGTCGCCGCCGACATCGCCGGCAATTCCCAGGTTCACCGCGCCATCCAGCCGGTGATGGGCGGCGAGGATTTCTCCTACATGCTGGAAGCGAGGCCGGGCGCCTTCATCTTCATTGGCAACGGCGACACGGCCGGCCTGCACCACCCGGCCTACGACTTCAACGACGAGGTCATCCCGCACGGCATGAGCTATTGGGTGAAGCTGGCGGAGACGGCGCTGGCCGCCTGAGGCTGGTTCCGGCAAGGAGCGAATCCTCGGGCACGGCAAAGCCGTTGCCCGGGGGCATGGCGCAGGGACCGAAGCAAGAGTTGTGAGCCCTGCGCAACGGCGCGCCGATTTGCGTTCACTACGCCTCTTGGCGAACCGGTCCGAAGCGGCTATGTGTCGGGCCGCGTGGTCCCGTAGCTCAGTAGGATAGAGCGGCAGATTCCTAATCTGTAGGTCACAGGTTCGATTCCTGTCGGGATCACCATGCTTTCCAATCACTTAGAAAACAGCCGCCGTACTTTTTTCAGAATTAGTACGGCAATTAGTACGGCGAATTCGCCGATTTTGCGGTTCAGACGTGCAACGCAAAGAAGAAACCAGCGTAGCTCAGTTGCCACGCGAGGCATCGCAAAAGGCTAATTCGTTTGGCGATGCAGGCGGATCTGGGCGCCTGACGAGGTATCGTCAAAGGCGACAAAATGCACGCCTCGATTCCCGGATTGGGTCGCGGTGCTGGATCGTGCGCACCCAGGTGGAAGACAGAGGTTGAGAGTATGAAGACGGTTTCTCGCGAGGAGCTTTACAAGCAAGTTTGGACAAAACCCATGACCAAGGTGGCCGCGGATTATGGCGTGACGGGTACCGCATTGAAGAAGACCTGCGATCGTCACCACATTCCAACGCCTGAGCGCGGATACTGGGCAAAGCTGGAATACGGCAAGCGCGTCAAACAGGCGGCATTGCCGCCGTTGCCTGAACCAAACCTGGCGTTGGTGAGGATCTCGGGAGGTACCGAGCAGCACCTGTCACCGTCGGTCCGCGAGGCCAAAGAGAAGGCTCGAGACAGACTTACCAAACATGCGGCAGCCAATCCGATTTCTGTTTCTAAACCGGATCTGCCGTCCAACACTGCTGAGCCGTCCTGTCTGGCCGCGACAAGGCGCGCGATTACAAAAGCGCGCCCCGATCACGAAGGGTTCGCCTCGGTTCGGTCCAAAGGTGTTGTTCCTCTCAGAATTGCTCCCGCTTCGATTGAGCGGGGAATTAGCGTCCTAGGACAGTTGTTCGCGCTTGCAGAGACTCAAGGTCATCTGCCCAAGGCGACTGAGGATGGGTTGGTGCTGGCCGTCGGGAACGAGTCGGTCGCATTCGGAATGGAAGAACAGCCCCAAAAATCCCTGCATCAACCGACACCTCAAGAACTGAAACAGCGGGATGAAAGAATGCGCTGGGGCTACACCACAGACCCTTGGCCCAAATACGATCAGTCTCCCTCCGGCCGGCTCGCTATCGTCATTCATGCTAACCCATATTCAGGCCTTCGCCGCACATACTCCGACGGACAAACGCAGGCCCTGGAAAGCAAGCTGCCTGACATACTGGCAGGCTTCGCAGGACACGCGGCGTTCATCAGCGAACGGCGGAGAGAAAAGGAAGAGCGGGATCGCCGACATCGAGATGCCGAGGCGCAGCGACAGCGTGAGGAAGCTTATGATAGCCGCGAGAAACGGCGGACGGAGTTTGTGGATGCAGTCCATGAGCAACTAACCAATCGGGACAAACTGGTCGCAGTCCTCACACATCTCGAGAATATCGCGCCCGAGCATGTCGACAGAGTGAGCGCGATGACAACTTGGATCCGGCTGCGCCTGAAGCAGATCGATGCCCTGATAAGTCCGGATTTCCTCGATATTTCGGCGAGATCAGCCAAGGTCGATTTCATCGAGCCTGACCCCGAAAAGGAGAGGGAGAGGGGCGGCGGTTATTTTGGATATTCGCATCCAATCAAGCTCGACCTCTGGACTGTCGACATCGAAAAGGGAGTGGCCACCTCGTGTTCACCATTGGATTGGGTCAACGCCGCAAGGCCGCAGATTGAGAAGGATCAAGCGGGATAGCAAGTGTTGCGCCGAGGTGCGCGGGACCGGTTCGGATCGCATTTTCGACAAGCAGCCGACTAAATAACCTTCCGGCTTCTGACCCGAAGAGCGCCTCCGTCTGCATGCCACGGAGCAGAGTAGGAATCGTCGGTGACGGCTTCAGCGAGCGTCCGACCCTCTCGACGAGTCGTCAGCGTCACTGTCGGCTGTGATTGTGTAGCCGCGGTCACGTCCTATGAGGCCCACCGTGTCGAACTTCTCGGGATTTCGCTTCTTTCTCTTCATCACAACCCTACCTGTCAGTTCCGGCCGCGAACACGGATTCTCGGCTTACCTTTGTCGCCTGCGTCGCCTCCGGAAGGACGCGGAAGGAGACCATCCGCATCCGGGGCAAAGTGGCTGGAAAGCTGAACGTACCTCCAGCGCGGTCTCAACGATTTTGCCAAAGGATATGGGAGAACACTCCTATGATCGGTTCAGGTTCATCGCTTTTCAAACAGGCGCAATCCAGGTTTTCGCGGGAGAAGCCATACGAGTGCGATCGGTTGCTTGTGACCACAACCACTCACATCTGGTTTGGCCATGCGTTTCTCTCGATCAACCGCGGGCTGTCTGCTGGTGACAAAACCCCTTTGCGAGCCGAGGCAAATACGGCAAACTGATCTATGAGCATACGCTCGGAGCAGTAAAGAAACGACCGCCGGGTCGAGCGACAATTCCATAGCGCCGTCGATAGGGGCGAACGAACGCTAACTCACCTCACGCTCTAACCTGTGCAATTGGAGATTAGCATGATTAAGGTCATTCTTTTCTTCTATGCAGCGATCACCATGGCTGCCTGCTACTCCGTTCGACAAGCTCACTGCGCCGAGGCGTGGCGGAAATTCCCAAGACAGGCACAGCTGCTTGATGAGAATTACGTCGGGAACTATCTAAAGAACTCAATCAGATACGACTACTATATCATTCGAGATCAAGTGCATATCGACGACATCGTTGAGACGAATGGTGGGAATATTCTGATCGTTGCAAATGATTTATTTCTGAACGCACCGATTGATACACGCGTTCACTTCCAAGCAACGCAGAACTATTGGCAGAAAGCCAGCGGCGCTTCAAAAACCGCGAGCTTTCTGACTTCCGGCTACTATACCGACGTCAACGGTTCACCTGGTATCCGACCCTTTGATGCTTGGTATTATCACCGCCTCGCATACGATCCACGGTCAAAGAAGTATGCCCTCCAGCAGATCCCGTCGCCGTCGGTTCGGACCGATAATCTGTCCGAGACCTTTGAATACCTCGAACTTCCTTCAGCTCAGATTCCTCCTCTTTCTACTATTGAGTATGGGGACGCGTACGATACCACGCGCGCGTCTGATGGCGTCGACGCCCCCGATCAACGCGTGATCTTCGAGAACGCTCGATCGGGGGATATCACAATCTTTGCTGGCCGCATTCATCTGTGCGAGACGTGTGATGCATCGATCAAGCAAACATTGGGCCAACCGGGAGGGGCTGGGCCTTTTCTCCAGGTGTCCGGATTGCAGGGCGGTCTGGGGTCGCCCGGTACATTGCCGTACACAATTGTTTATCCATCGAAATCGCAAACCCTTAATGGAGCACGGGGCGGACTTTCAGGGAGACCAGGAAAAGGCGGGGACGCCGGTGCTATCACCATTCATCTAACTGGCAAGCCTGCCGCCGATGAAGCCAAGATCCTGAAAATGCTCTCCGACTATGGTCCTGGAGAGCCCGCGCTCCCCTCCCGCATGCGGACACTCTCGTTCAACGAAGCGAGGGCACTTCAGCCGGCCCACTACGTCCAATATTTCCTTCCCGAAGAAGAACTTCCGGCTCAGGAGTTGGCAAGGCTCGCAGGCAAAGCCGGGACCTTTCAACTCGACACCCTAACGTCCAATGAGGCCCTGAGTACGCTGGTCAGCGAGCTCCGCGCCGCAGATGCGATACCAAACTACTCGCTTAAGCTCTTGCTTCAGACCACGAGAAGCGACCCAAGCCTCTTTTCAACGCTGCCCAGCGATGGCCTGTTAGTTCTCCTTTCGGACGAACTCTCTAATCTGCAGAGCAAGCTGATCGGGTCGCTTCCAGATTTATTGTCAGGGGCCAACCTGGTCCAGATTGATCGAGGAGCTTTGTTCTCATCCCTCGACTGCACCAATGAGATGCTCGGCTCATTCACAGGCCTTGTTGCGGACTACCTCCACAGTGTGTGCCAATTTGCTCCTGTCCCGGACATGACCGTCCTGAAGTCCTACTTCTTCAGGTTAGGCGGATTGATCAGCGTCGTGCCTTCAGACGTCAATGTGGACTTGCGGCATCGTGAAACGGTCGACGAATTGTCGAGTATTAGTCAGCTAATTGCCGCTTCCATCGACGAGCAGATGCAAGAAAACGCAATGGTGTTTCAGTACATTTCTGCGGAGAAGCGGGCTAATTTTGTTAGCAAAATCGTCGAGCTGGAGAAGAAGCTTAAAGACATTGAGAATGTCGCGCGGAAGGACGATGACATGCTCGAGGTGATAACCAGGGTTGGTGAAACCGGCCAGCACCTCGGGAAAGCAGTCGCTGCTATTGAAGCGGAACAATGGGCAGTTGCCATTCCAGAACTTCGCGATGGATTGAAGGGTTTGGCGTCGCTGCTAACCTACGGCTATCTAATAACTCCGTTTGTTGACGACTCTGGCGTGAGAGCAGCGTTGGCTGATGCACAGCAAGCCCTTCGCGGCTTCGACAAGGAAGTCTCGAAGATCGTGGAGGAGTCAATTTCCATCCGAAGCAACAACCTTGAAAAACTGGTCAGCTCGCGCCGTCAGCAGTGGATCAGGCGCGCCCAAAAGTCCTTCGCGTTCGGGGATCTCCTACGCGCAATCGTTCTTGACTACCTACAGCGTCCGAACGAGCCTCTCGCGGCCGTCAAGGAGAATGTCGGGGTGGTCGAGCGATCGCTCAATCGCCAAGATCCTGCTGCCGGAACATTACACATTCAATCATGGCGAGATGCCTGTCTGGTCCAGGCCCCGGTGGAGTTGTCAAAGCCATCGGGAACTATGGGTTGTGTCCTAGTTCACGCGTTGGCCGAAACGCCTTCGGCGGTCGTGTCCAACGAGGAAAGGCTTGGGCGTTTTCCCCTTCTGGTCCTGGATCGAGGGCGCGCGGCCTATGCTGTCTCATTTGGCTACGTGTTCGACCGGATGGACGTGGAACAGATTCGGTTGGGATCAAATCCAATCCCAGCACCACCGCGCTAGACGGGCAACGTTCACCTGAATCTTCAGGAGGCACGTTACGGCTAAGCCGGCTCGACACCAACTCTGATGTCCGACAAGAACGGTTTAAGAGACGCCTCGATGTGAACGATCTCGGAGTCCCCACTCGGTCGTGCACTGATTCCCCCTACCATCGGGAGATCAAATTGAACCTTCCGCTTGTAAGTAGCCACCTGTCATTTCGTCACCCCTTTTGACGGCGATCGACACGCCGTGCAAGCGTGAGCGGGCCGCCAGGTCCTCGATCATCTCGGTCCCCAGCTTTTGCGATGCCGGAGCCGGCACGATGCGCTCATGATAGTTCTCGGCGCCCAGCATCCGCTCGCCGCCGATGACGATGGGAAGGAGGTCGATCGACTGCAGCCGGGCATCGGCATCGAAGCGGCACGTCGCGACCATGCTCTTCCAGACGTCCGGAGCGCTCCACAGAACCTCGCCCGCATTGAGATGGAAGAGGAAATTGCCCAGCCCGAAGAAGATCGGCGCGCCCCGATAGATCTCCACGGGCTGCAGGACGGGAGCGCCGTGACTGACGAACGCCCCTGCCCCGGCATCGACGCAGGCGCGGGCGAGCGACTGAACCCATGCCGGGACCTCGCGCCAGTTCGGCTCCCAATGATGATGGTGGAGATAGGCGATGACGAAGGCGCCCTCCGCGGCGGCTTGGCGAATCGTCGCGAGGTGACTTTGCAAGCTCGCCTCGTCCACCAGGATCCGGCGCCTGTTCTTCGAGGAGCGGCAAAAGATCGTCCCATAAAAATCGATCTCGTCAGTCGATTGAAGCTCGGGCGGATCGTGGGGCTGCGCATAGTTGGCCCGTTCCATCCGGCTGCTTTGGAAGATTTCCTGAATGCCGGTCAGGCTCCCAAACACGGCGGCATCGACCTCGAATCGCCTCGATACGTCGAGCCCGTTCACGCCCGGTCTTGCAGGACGCCGGTCCGTCGCGTCGGCCGCGTACATGGTCGCCGGGCCGGGCCCGGCGTCCATGGCGACAAGCGCCACCCGCCGCGTGCCGTAGGTCTTCAGTCCCGGCCGACCCGCATTCGCGGCATCGGCACCGATGCCGGCGTGAAGGAACCCTCTTTGCGCCACCTCTTCGAGCGTCGACAAGATGCCGGGTGGGCCGAGGTCGAAGGCATGGTTGTTGGAGAGCGCCAGGGCGTTGAAGCCGATATCCTTCAGCGCATCCAGCACCACGGGGGCCGAACAGCCGAAGAAGGAACCTTTCATCGGCCATCCGCCATGCCGGCCGAACACCGTCGTCTCGAAATTGGTGAAGGCAATATCGGCTTGCCCGATTAGCACCTTGATCGCGGCAAATTCTTCGTCCTGGACCTGCCGGACATCATGATGAATGAGGGATTGTCCGGTCAGGACGAGCGTGAACGGTGAAGACATCAGTAGCGCACCTTGGAGATAAATGGGATGAAGGCCCTTAGGCCGCCGAAAATCGACGGCGACCGCTCACTTGGCGAGCTGCGGGGAAATATCCACCCCGAACCACTTCTGGCTGATCCTGCTGAGCGCGCCGTCATTGACGCTTGCTTCGATGGCGTTGCCGAAGGCTTCGGCGAGATCGGCATCCTCCTTGCGAAGACCGACACCGACACCGGGACCCCACGTGCCGCCTGAAAGCTGCGGGCCGAAAAATTCGACCGCCTTGCCTTCTGGCGTCTCGAGGAACTGTTTCCACATCAAACGGTCGCCCAGGCCTCCGTCGATGCGTTCGGATGCGAGGTCGAGCTTGATGTTTTCCTGGCTGTCATAGCTGCGCACCTCGGCAATATCGCCGAAGAGCTCGCGAACGACCGCCTCCGAATTGGACGAGCGAAGGACGCCGAGGGTCCTGCCCTTCAGGCTTTGCCGCAGCTTTTCGATGGTCTCTTTCTTCGCCGCGTCGATGTCGGTCAGGTTCAGTTTCGCATCGATGTCGCTTGCGGGCAGGCCGAGCCCCCGGCGCATGACGATCTGGTTCGGCGCCACCGCGTAGGGAACGGAGAAGGCGATCGATTTCTTGCGTTTTTCGGTGATCGACATGCCGGCCATGATCGCATCGTACTTCTTCACCAGAAGACCGGGGATGATGCCATCCCAATCCTGGGCGATGAACGTGCATTGCAGCTTCATCCGGGTGCAGAGTTCCTTGCCGACGTCGATGTCGAAGCCGATAAGCGCACCATTCGTGTCGATATAGTCCCAGGGCGGCGAGGCCCCTTCCGAGGCGATCGTGATGGCCCTGCGCTCTTCGGCATGGGCGAGGCCGGCGGCCAGCAGGAAAGCCGCGAGGGCGCAAGTCAGATGTCGTTTCATGTCATTCCCCTTCTTTTTGGTTTGGTTTGAATTGTTGGACGACGCCTATCCGGGGCAGGCTCTCGCGCAGGCCGCAGGCGAGGCCCGTTTCGTCGGTATTCCAGGCCTTGGCGAGGTCGGGCAGCGTGATCCGGTCCGCGCCGGAAGAGCCGAGCAGCATCGCTTCATCCCCGAGCATCGCTTCGGGAATATTCGTGACATCGATGCGAAGATGCTCGAGATGGATGGGCGGCACGATTGAAGCGCGCCGTCCCCTGACGAGCACGGAAGCCGGGCCAGCCAGCTGCCGCGGCACGCCATGCCCCCAGCCGATGCCTAGCACCGCCAGACGCATGTCCGGGTGGAATCCCGACAGGTCCGGAGGCGCCCCCATGCTGTCATCGCTCGTCTTGAGCGCGACGATACGCGCCTTGATCGCCGAGAGGGCCGCACGGGTGGGCAAGGTACGGCGCCCGGCGCAAGAACGGGCCAATCCGAAGAGGAGAGCACCGGGATCGACCGCGCCCATGTCGAATTCCGGATGGTGAAGCAGGCTTTCACTGCTTGAGACCATGATCGTTTCGGGAGAGCGTCCCTCCGCCTTCAGCTCTTCGAGCAGTGGTGTCAGGCGCGCAACCTGCGCCGACGCCGAGGAACCGGCGTCGCCGAACTCGCTGAGATGGGCATAAAGACCGCCAACGGCGACACTGCCTTGCGAGGCGCATAGATCCAACAGGCGGCGCAGGCTCGCGGGAGCCACGCCGGCGCGCCAGAAACCCATATCGACCTTGACGAAAATCTTCAGCGACGCGCCGGTCGCCAGCCAGCCTGCCAGATCCTCCTCGCCGGAAATCGAAATCGTCAGATCGAGTTCCCGGACGAGATCGACAGCGTTCGGGCCGATGCCCGGATACATGAGGATGGGTTTTGCCGGTGCCGCCTTTCGCACGGCCAGAGCGTCGGCGATCGACAC
>NZ_RZOF01000219.1:0-10827 GCF_003998955.1 Mesorhizobium sp. M4B.F.Ca.ET.017.02.2.1
GGCGATCAGCGCCGCGTCCTCGCCATTCTTGACGACGATTTCGCCGACCAATCGGCCAAGCCGGTCGGCAGTCGCCTGCGGCGTCGCGTCGCCAAACAGCATCTGCTCGTCGGGAAAGGTTGGCAGCGCGATATCGGTTACAGCCAACGCTTCGGTGGTTGCCGCCTGCGCCTCCTCGCGGCTGCGCCACAGCCGCGGCCGGTAGTTGGGATCGAAGGCGACGCGCGAACCAGCCGCGCGCGCCTTGGCCACCGCCTTCAGCAACGTCTGGCGTCCGGCGTCCTCCAGGATTCCCAAAGTGATTCCGGAAAAATAGACAAGCGCCTGGTTTTC
Organism: Mesorhizobium sp. M4B.F.Ca.ET.017.02.2.1; assembly: GCF_003998955.1. Classification (NCBI taxonomy): domain Bacteria; kingdom Pseudomonadati; phylum Pseudomonadota; class Alphaproteobacteria; order Hyphomicrobiales; family Phyllobacteriaceae; genus Mesorhizobium; species Mesorhizobium sp. M4B.F.Ca.ET.017.02.2.1. The sequence continues at coordinate 334 of NZ_RZOF01000219.1, forward strand.
AAGGTTTTTGGCCAATGCGTCCGGATCCGAAGCCAGTTGCCTGGCGGCGGCGTCGGCGCGCCAGTAGGTGAAGGCGCGTTCGGCGCCGGTCAGCGTGATGGCGTAAAGGCCTGGCCGGGCGCCTGGAATGACAGGGCTTTGGCCAATGCCGATGCCGTTTTCGGCGAAGAAGGCGATCTGCCCTTGCGAGAACGGGTCGTCGCCGAAGGCCGAGACATAAGTCGCCGGCCGCTCGCCGCTCAGCGCATGCAGCGCCCACAGCATGTTGAACGTGTCGCCGGCAAAGCCCATGCGCCAGTTCGGTCCCGCCTGGCCCGACAGTTCGAGCATGCACTCGCCGATCGAGGCGACGCCATTTGCAGCCATCTATCTGTCTCCCGGTGCATGTCGCGCAAAAGTGTCTAGCGTTTTGGGGATGACGACATGCACAAACCAACGAGGTGCTGCTGTAGCTTTTTGCGATGGGCAACGCCATGCTTGGCGGCTGCGGTTTTTTGCGTCAGAAGCGGTTTCCCACAGTCGCGGCGGGATGCGATGCGCCCGCTGGAACGTTGTCTTTGGAGAAGGAACCGGTTTGGCATCCCTATGGCGCTATCTTCTCGCGGGTCTTGGTCTGGCCGCCTTGCTGGCTGGCGTTCTTGCGATCGTGTACCTGACCGCTCCGCAAACGACGCCGGGCCCCGACACGTCGCGCTCGAAGACGACGGCAAACGGGCTGTTCGTCGCCAGTTTCCAGCCGGAGCGGGGCGGGGTCCGGCAAGGCGAATTGCAGTCCTGGCTGCTGACGCTGAAGACAGTCAAGGGCGATCCGGTGGAGGGAGCGGCGATTGCCGTTTCCGGCGGCATGCCGCAGCACAATCACGGCCTGCCGACCAGCCCGCAGGCGACCGACTATCTGGGCGAAGGGCGCTATCGCATCGATGGGCTGAAATTCACGATGAGCGGCTGGTGGCAGCTGCGCTTTGCCATTTCCGCGGCGGCCGGGTCCGATACGGTCGTCTTCAACATCGTGCTGTGAGCGGTCGATGAGGCGCCTCCTGCTGGTCCTGCCTCTCGTCGCACTGGTCGCCATGGCGTTGCTTGCCGGCTGCGGCAAGCCGCAGTTTTCCGATGCCGAGAAGAAAGTCATCGCATCGCTGGCGCTGAACACGCTGCCGCCGCTGAAGCCCGACACCACCAATCGCTTCGCCGAGGTGCCAGCGGCCGCGGCCCTGGGCTCGACGCTGTTCTTCGACCAGGGCATGAGCCGCGACGGCAACGTGTCCTGTTCGACCTGCCACAAGATCGACCGCCAGTTCCAGGACGACCTGCCGCAAGCGGTCGGCATCGGCCGCACCAACCGGCGCACAATGCCGCTGGCCGGCGTGGCGCGCGATCCCTGGTTCTTCTGGGACGGGCGGCGCGACAGCCTGTGGGCGCAGGCGTTGACGCCGCTCGAAAACCCGCTCGAGCATGGCGGAAACCGCGCCGCCTTCGCGCATTACATCAAGAAACGCTTCGGCGAGCGCTACGAGCGCATCTTCGGGCCGCTGCCCGATCTCTCCACCGTGCCCGCCAATGCCAGCCCGCTCGGCACAGATGCCGAGAAGGCGGCCTGGGCCGCCATGCCCGTCAGCCAGGCCGAGGACGTCAACCGCGTCTTTGCCAATATCGGCAAGGCGATCGGCGCTTTCGAGCGGTCGATCGAGCCGCCGCAGACGCGCTTCGACCGTTTCGCCATCGATCTGGCATCGGGCGCCGAGCCACAGGGGGACGACGCCTTGTCGCCCGAGGAGATGCTTGGGCTGAAACTGTTCATCGGCAAGGCCAATTGCGTGACCTGCCACAATGGCCCGCGTTTCACCGACAACTCTTTCCACAACACCGGCGTGCCGCCGGTCAAGGACCTGCCGCCGGATCGCGGCCGCATCGATGCCGTAGTGCAGGTCGAGGCCGACCCGTTCAACTGCTTAGGCAAGTTCCGCGACGGCGACGACAACGCGTGCCGTGAGCTGCGCTTCATGGTGAAGGGCGGGCCGGACCTGGTGCGCGCCTACAAGACGCCGTCGCTCCGAGGTGCGGCTGCCCGCGCGCCCTACATGCATGCCGGGCAGTTTTCGTCGCTCGAAGAGGTGGTCGAGCACTATTCGAAGGCGCCGGCGAGCGTCGAAGGTGTTTCTGAGGTCCACCCGGTCGAGCTTTCAGACCGCGAGCGCGCGGCGCTGGTGGCGTTCCTGAAGACGCTGTCGGAATGAGCTAGCGGTCCTTGACCGTCTCCATCGCCACGAAGGTGGAAGTCTGGGCAACATGGGGGAGAGCCGAAATGCGCTCGCCCAGCACCCGGCGATAGGCGGCGATGTCGGTGGTGCGGACCTTCAACAGATAGTCGAAGCTCGACGCCATCATATGGCATTGCTCGATCTCGGGGACTGCCTGCACGGATCGATTGAAGGCGTCGAGCGCGGCCGAGCGGGTGTCCGACAATTTCACCTGGACGAACGCGACGTGGCCTTCTCCCATGCGCTCGCGATCGATGATCGCCTGGTAACCCCTGATGTAACCATCCTTCTCCAGGCGCTTGACGCGCGCCTGCACCGGCGTCTTCGACAGGCCGACCTTGCCGGCCAGCTCAGACATGGAAAGCCGCCCGTCGCGCGCCAGCGCCGACAGGATGTTGCGGTCGATGCGGTCCAATTGGTCTTCTGTCATCAAATTGGCAGTCGAGTTGGCGAGAATATTGCGCAAATCATAGTCCAATCGAAACGGCATGTCGATTTCTTTGGACCGACTGAAAACGGCAATTGTGCTAGCTTGCGCCATTCGGTCCGGTGACCGCCGGCCCGCTCCCTCAAGCTCGCTCGATAGGACAGCCATGCCCGCGCTCGATGCCATCCGCCAGCAGATCCGCGCCAACTATTTGCCCGACGAAGACGCCGCGGTGAAGCGGCTCGCCGATGGAGCGGGGCTTTCGGCGGATGACCGCAAGGCGATCTCGGCCCGCGCGGCCGATCTGGTGCGCGCGGTGCGCGGCTCGACCGATCCGAGGCTGATGGAGGTTTTCCTCTCCGCCTACGGCCTGTCGACCAAGGAAGGTGTCGCGCTGATGTGCCTTGCCGAGGCGCTGCTGCGCGTGCCCGACACCGAGACGATGGACGATCTCATCGCCGACAAGATCGCGCCGCACGACTGGTCCGCGCATTCGGGCGGCTCGAGCTCGATCTTCGTCAATGCCTCGACCTGGGCGCTGATGCTGACCGGGCGCGTGCTGGACGAGGGCGAGGGCGGCATCGAGGGCACGCTGCGGGCCATGGTGCGCCGGCTGGGCGAACCCGTGATCCGCAAGGCGGTGGCAGCCGCCATGCGCGAAATGGGCGAGCAGTTCGTGCTCGGCCGCACCATCGCCGAGGCCGTCAAGCGCGGCCGGCCGATGACGCAAAAGGGCTATCTCTATTCCTTCGACATGCTGGGCGAGGCGGCCCGCACCGAGGCCGACGCGCTGCGCTACCACAAGGCCTATGCCGACGCGATCTCCTCACTCGATTCCGGTTCCAACGGGCCGGACATCCGCAACAACCACGGCATTTCGGTCAAGCTTTCGGCGCTGCATCCGCGCTACGAAGTGGCGCAGAAGGAGACGATGCTGCCGGTGATGGCCGAGCGCCTGCTGTCGCTGGCGCTGGCGGCGCGGCATTCGCGCATGGGGCTCAACATCGACGCCGAGGAGGCGGATCGCCTCGATCTGTCGCTCGACGTCATCGAGCGCGTGCTGGCCGAGCCGGAGCTTGCCGGCTGGAACGGTTTCGGCGTGGTGGTGCAAGCGTATGGGCCACGCGCGGCCTTCGTCATCGACTGGCTCTACCATCTGGCCAAAAAGTACGACCGCACCATCATGGTGCGGCTGGTCAAGGGCGCCTATTGGGACACCGAGATCAAGCGGGCGCAGACGCTGGGGCTCGCCGGCTATCCGGTCTTCACCCGCAAGGTCAACACTGACGTCTCCTACATGGCCTGCGCGAAGAAGCTGCTGTCGATGACCGACCGCATCTATCCGCAGTTCGCCACCCACAACGCCCATACGGTTGCCGCCATCCTGTCGATGGCCAAGGATCGCGATTCCTTCGAGTTCCAGCGCCTGCACGGCATGGGCGAGGCGCTGCACGAGACGGTGCGCCAGGCCGAAGGCGCGCGCTGCCGCATCTATGCGCCGGTCGGCGCCCATTCCGACCTGCTCGCCTATCTGGTGCGCCGTCTGCTGGAAAACGGCGCCAACTCGTCCTTCGTGCACCAGCTCACCGACGAGGAGGTCGAGCCGGAAGACATCGCCCGCGACCCGCTGGAAACGGTCGAAACGCAGGGGCCCGCCGCCAATCCGGCGATCGCCCGTCCCGCCGGGATCTTCGGCGCCGGCCGCCGCAATTCCAGGGGCGTCGACATCACAGATCCGGTGACGCTGGCGGCGATCGACAAGGCCAAGGCCGAGTTCGCCGGATCGAACCGCTGGCACGCCAAGCCGATCACGCGCGCCGCCGGCTACGGCAAGGAACGCCCGGTGGTCAATCCGGCGAAGCCCGACGAGGTTGTCGGCACCATCCACGAGGCGGCCGCCAAGCAGGTCGCCACTGCCGTGCGCATCGCCGTCGAAGCGCAGCCGGCCTGGGCCAAACGCCCGGTCGCCGAGCGCGCGGCGATCCTGAACCGCGCCGCCGACCTCTATGAGGCCAACGCGGCCGAGTTCTTTGCGCTCGCCACCCGCGAGGCCGGCAAGTCGCTGGCCGACGGCGTCGCCGAGGTGCGCGAGGCGGTCGATTTCCTGCGCTACTACGCCGCCGAGGCCGCCAATGCGGAAACGGGCACCGAGGCGCGCGGCGCGATCGTCTGCATCTCGCCGTGGAATTTCCCCCTCGCCATCTTCACCGGCCAGATCGCGGCAGCCCTCGTCACCGGCAATTCGGTCATAGCCAAGCCGGCAGAACAGACGCCGCTGATCGCCTTCCGCGCCGTCGAGATGCTGCGCGAGGCGGGCGTGCCGGAAGACATTATCCAGCTTCTGCCCGGCGACGGTCCCTCGGTCGGGGCGCCGCTGACGGCCGACCCGCGCATTGCCGGTGTCTGCTTCACCGGCTCGACCGAGGTCGCCAAGCTGATCGAGAAGCAACTGGCCGAGACCGCCGCACCCGACGCCATGCTGATCGCCGAGACCGGCGGGCTCAACGCCATGATCGTCGATTCCACCGCGCTGCCCGAGCAGGCGGTGCGCGACATCCTCGCCTCCGCCTTCCAGAGCGCCGGCCAGCGCTGCTCGGCGCTGCGCGTGCTCTACGTGCAGAAGGACGTCGAGAAGAAGATGCTGGAGATGCTGAAGGGCGCGATGGAGGCGCTCCACCTCGGCGATCCCTGGCTGATCTCGACCGATGTCGGCCCGGTCATCGATGACGAGGCGCAAGCGTCGATCCGCGACTATTGCACCAAGATGGGCCTGCAGGGCCGGCTGATTGCCAAGCTCGAGGCGCCGAAGAGCGGCCGCTTCGTCGCGCCGCATGTCTTCCGCGTCAAGGGCATCGAGGAGATGGAGCGCGAGGTGTTCGGCCCGGTGCTGCATGTCGCCAGCTTCGACGCCGACGAGATCGACACCGTCATCGCCGCCATCAACCGCAAGGGCTATGGCCTGACCTTCGGCCTGCACACGCGCATCGAAGGCCGCGTCCAGCATTTCGTCGACGGCATCCATGCCGGCAACATCTATGTCAACCGCAACCAGATCGGTGCCGTGGTCGGGTCGCAGCCGTTCGGCGGCGAGGGGCTTTCGGGCACGGGACCGAAGGCCGGCGGGCCGCATTACCTGCGGCGCTTCCGTAAGGGGCCGGAGGCGGGCACGCATGTCGCCGAGGGCCACAAGGTGACGGCAACCGAACTTGCCGACAATCTGCCCGATCCGACGCTCGGCGGCTGGTCGACGCGGCCCGACCGCGTGGCAATCCTGCGGAAGCATCTGCGCGGCAAGGGCGCGGCGGCCATCGGCGCGGCGGCAAGTATCGATTTTGGTCAGGTCGATCTGCCAGGCCCGACGGGGGAGGCCAACACGCTGTCGTTGGCGCCGCGCGGTCGCGTGCTTTGCCTTGGACCGGATACCGACACGCTGCTGGCGCAGGCGATCCAGGCGCTCGCCGCCGGCAACGCCGTGCTCGCGGTGGCGCCGGGCGCGCCGGCGGCGCTGTCGGCGCTGACCGGCAAGGGCCTGCCGATCGCGGCCATAGACGGAAGGCCCGACCCGGTCGAGGCGCGCGCGCTGCGGGTCGACGTCGTCGCCTTCTCCGGCACGCCGGAGGCGGCACGCGTCGTGCGCAAGGTCATCGCCGAGCGCGCCGGCCCGATCGTGCCGTTGGTCAGCGAGGTGCTCAACCCGGCGGCCTACGCGCATGAGCGCGCCGTCTGCGTCGACACCACGGCGGCGGGCGGAAACGCCAGCCTGCTGGCTGCTGCCTAGGGTGTGTTGATATTCAGGTGAGGCCGGCCTGCAAATGGCGGCTTCCTGCGCCTCCGGTGCTCACGTGCTTCAAGTACGCTCCGCTCCGGTTGTCGGAAGCCACCATTTTCAACTCGGCCTGACCTGAATCTCGACACACCCTTACCGTCAACCGAGATTGACCGCGCGCCAGCGGCTACGCCCCCTCGACAACCGAGAACCCTTCGAACTGGGGATGACCGAGATAGTGAACCTTCGAGGTGCCGGCGTTGCGATGGGCGGCGCGGAAGTTTTCCGACTTCGTCCAGGCGACGAAATCCTCGTGGCTGGCCCAAACCGTGTGCGAGGCGAACAGCGTGTAGCCCTCGTTCTCGTTGACCGGACCGCGCAGCAGGTGGAATTCCCTGAAGCCTTTCATGTCGGAGAGGCTGGAATCGCGGTTCTTCCAGACATCCTCGAAGGCGTCTTCCGAGCCGTTCTGGACCTTGAAGCGGTTCATGGCGATGTACATTGGCTATTCCTTTGGCGATGTATGGTGGGTGGTTTCGAAGCCGATCAGTACGGACCGATTGGGGCTCTGAACCGCCAGCTCGAAATTCCGATCTCCGGCGGAATGGGAGGGAAGGGTGACTGCTGGCGCACCAGGTTCAACGCGAACTGATCGAGTTCGCGTGAACCTGAACTTTTGGCGAGCTCAAGGTCCGTGACGCGGCCATTCGCCAACACCACAAAGCTCACCGTGGCATTGTTGAGAGCCTTGGCCTGCGCCGACTTTGAAACAAGACGATTGGCTTTCGCCAGCTTGCTGGCGATCTCGCCACTGTAGCGCGATCTCGCCGCTTCGCCGTTCGCTGCCTTGGCCTTGCCCTTGCTGGCGATCGACGCCTTGATCTCTTGCCCGTCCGCCGTGCCGCGCGCGTCGGCCATCTTGCTTACAGCGCCCGAACCGTCGGCAGGGCTCGGCCTCGGGGTCGGGACGGGCGGCTGCCCGGAAAAAGCCGGTTCAGGCTCGGAGCTTTCGTCCTGGATCGCGGAAGTCACCGGCTGCTCATCCGCCTGCGCCGGGCTGTGAAGGTTGTCTCGCGGCGTTCCGGCGATCAAAATGTCAGGTGCCGGGTCTGGCTTTTCGACGGTTTCCTTCGCAGGTGCTGGCGCTGCCGACTCTCGTTTTGCCTGGGGAGCCGGAGTTGGCGCCGGCTTCACTGCCGGCGTCGTCGGTGGTTTCGGGGTTGGCACCAGCGCGACGTTGACCGCGCCCGGCATTTGTCCATCCGAGGCGCTGCCGACGACGTTGGCGCCTGATTGATCGGCGCCCTCCGCCTGCATGGCGTCCTGAAAACTAAGGGTTGTCGCCGGCGCAATCATCAAGGCCGCCGCCAGCGCCGCATGAAGGGTGCCGGACGCGCCGATCGTCGCGATCCAATTGAGGTTCCTTTCCGGCGGCCGCGCGCCCGCAAGCGGCTCGCCTGGTGTTGCCGTCAACTCGCTGCTGAGGTCGGAAATTTCACTGATGTCCTGCATGGCGCGGTACGGAAGCTGCCGCGACCAGTCCGGCATTGTCAAATCAAGATCGCTTGCCGCGAGCGGCGCGAAGCCGATGCCGGCCGAGGCCAGGCAAGGGCGTCTCGCGCGAGTGACGGCTCTATTCCCACCGTTGCATCAGACTCCGAAAGCGATGCCGGTCTTGGTCGAGGTCTTCAGGCCGCGCATGCAGCCGGCCGGCTTGACGCCAGCGCCGGCGCATTCGGCCGCGCTGTTGATCAGCACGCGGCTGACCTTGGCGCAGTCGGTGCCGGCAAGATCGAAGCGCGTCACCTTGGTCTTGCCCGCTGGCAGGTCCTTGAAGTCAAGCACGGTCAAGCGGTCGACGACGCCGGCCTCGTTGAACAGAGCGATCTCGAAGGCGGCCTTCGACAGGTCGGCGCCGAGCGCGTTGTTGACCACGAAAGTCAGCCGGCAGCCCTTATCGGAGGGCTGCGCGGCATTAAGCTCGAGGCTGAGTTGAGGGGCCGGTGCGGACTGGGCCCACGCCGGCGCCGCCGCAAGCGACATCGCCAGCGTCGAGGCCAGCAGACGAAGCGATGCCGTCAAGCTTGTCATGGTCGTCAGCCCCCAAAGCGCATGGTCGCCCCCAGCTTCAGCGTGATGCCGGGTTCGTAGAGGACAGCCGTCGTGCCGCCGTTCAGCGGGTTGGTGTACCGTCAGCTTCCCGTTCCTGCCCAACCCCAACCTGCGGCCCGAAACCGGCAAGACGGTCGAATTCGGCGTCAACTTCAAGCAGAACGACATCTTCGAAGCCGGCGACGCGCTGCGGCTCAAGGCCGCCTATTTCAACAACAATGCCTGGTAGCTGGCGAAGGCGTTGACCAGCGTATAGTCCTTGGCCACGGAGTTGCCCTTGGGCTTGCCGTTGTACTGCACCTCGCCGCCGACGGTCAGCTTGTCTTCGAGGAAGCGAAGGCCGAGCTGCGCGGTGACCTGGGAGGAGGGTGTCGACGACTACATTGACGGCGTCGTGCTGTCGGCATTCGACCCGACCAGCGGCTGCCCGTTCGGCCCGGGCATCCCGATCTGCTTCCAGTACCAGAACTTCGCCAAGGCCAAAATCAACGGCTTCGAGCTGGAAAGCGTCTACGACGCCGGTTGGGGTTATGCCGGGCTCTCGGCCTCTGTCATCGACGGCCACACGATTTCCTACAAGGGCGGGATGGTGGCAAGGTCGGCACGCACCGCCGGCCGGATGGTTGCCGCTGATCAGCGCGTCTCCGTCAGCGAGGGCGAGCGGTAGCCTTCGGCGTAGGTGCCATAGAACTGCAGGCCAGACAGGCTGGCGCTTTCGAAGGGCGAGACGCCGACGGTGATGCGCGGCGACAGCCTGTCGCCGGATGTCTCGTTATCCGAATCCTTCAGCCTGTAGCTGTCGTAACGCAGGCCGGTGATCACCTCGAGCCACTCCCAGGTCAGTTTGTCCTGGATGTAGGCGCCGGAGACGTTGCGCTTGCCGGACGGCGTGTAGAAGCTGTCGCCGCCGGCGGTACCGCCCGTCTCGACATTGTCGCCGACCCAGTCGCCGCCATAGGTCAGCTCGTGCGCGACGCCGGCGGTCTCGAAGCGCGACGTGTTCCAGATATCGATGCCGGTTGTGCCGACATCGAAGGTCGAGGTCGACCCCGCAGGCAACACGACGGGAAGACCGGTTTCCGGATCGAACCGGTTTTGCGCGACAAGGCTGGTCAGATCGAGGTTGGTCTTGTTGTAGGAGGCGTTGATGTGGAGATCGAGCCAGCTCCTGGAGTCGTCGGTGATGTTGTAGCGGGCTGTAAAAGTGTTCGACTTCAGGTCGACATCGTTGGCCGGCACGCCGCTGCTGGTCTCCGTCCAGCCGTCGCTGGAGCCGACCCAGCCGAGTTTCAACTCGCTGTTCTCGGTCGGGCGGATCGTGGTCTTGAGCAGGCCGCTCAGCACGTCGAAGCCGGTGCCGCCGACAGTGTCGCCGCCGCCATTCTTGTAGTCGTCATAGTCGCGGTAGACGATGTTGCCGAGCACATCCCAGTTCTCGCTGAAGCGGTAGGCGCCGGTGGCGCTGGTGGTCCAGCCCTTGCCGTTGCTTTCATAACGGCCGGTGAGCGCGCTAGCCCAGCTTTCCTCCGGCTTGAGGAAATCCTCGGCATCCTTGGTGTCGAAGAAGACGACGCCGCCGATGGCGCCGGAGCCATAGGTGTTGGCGACCGGACCGCGGATCACGTCGACGGATTTGATGAGTTCAGGGTCGACGTAGAAGGTCGACTGCGTGCCATGATCGGAGCGCTGGAAATCCTGCCTGGCGCCGTCGATGATGACCGCGACGCGGCCGAAATCCTGCAGGCCGCGGATGTTGATGCTGGAGCTGACGCGGCGCGCGTCGGCCTGCACGGTCACCCCCGGCACGCCGAGCACCATCTCGTTCGGCGTCGTCGCCATGCGGCGGTCGAGCTGCTCGCGGTCGACATGGCTGGCCGAGGCGAGCGACTGGATCGCCGTCTCGCCGGTGCGGCTGAGCACCAGGATCTTGT
>NZ_RZOF01000021.1:0-35210 GCF_003998955.1 Mesorhizobium sp. M4B.F.Ca.ET.017.02.2.1
GTGCCAGTGGCGCGCCCTTGCGCTGAATGATGGTGTTGATGCCGACGGTCGTGCCATGCACGAAGCGTGTCATATGGGTCGGATCGAAGCCTTCGCGTTCGGCGAGAAGGGTGAGGCCCGTCATCAGCTCGGCGCCCGGGTCCTCCGGCGTCGTCAGCACCTTCAGGGAGGCGACGCGTCCCGAGTTCGCTTCGAGCGCGCAGAAATCGATGAATGTCCCGCCGATATCGACACCGACCTTCCAGTCGGTTCCGTTTTGCGCCTCACCCCCAGTGATGACCCCATCCATTGTGCGTCCCTTCCTGTCTGCCTGCAGAAAGCTGGCACGGCTGACCGGTCCGGGTCCAAGATGGATGATGGGCAAGCATATAAGCCTTGCTTATGCCTTTGCCTTGTCGCCGCCCAGAACGGCGGAGCAGGCGGCGCGGATCTGGTCGCGCATCATCTCGTCGGCCCGTGCAAGGGCGCGTGTGCGCGAGGTGAGCAGAGCGATGGGAAATTCCGGCCCCGCTGCCAGCGGCCTGACGGCAAGCCCGGCAAACTGGCGCCAAGGCAGCAGGGCGTCGACGAGCCCGATGCCGAGACCAGCCTGGACGAAGCCGACGGCGGAGATGGAGACGTCGATCTCGAGCGAGGGCGAAAGCGCCACGCCTTGCGCGCGGGCTGCGTGGGCCAGTTCGTCGGCGGGACGGGTGTTTCCGCGATAGGATATCAGCTCCTCTCCGGCGAGATCGGCGAGCGTCAACTCGGCTTTCCTGGCCAACGGATGCCCGGCCGGCAGCAGGCAGGCGAAGCCGACACTGCCGATCACCTCCGCCTCGATATCGGGAGGCAGACGGTCGTCCAAGGCGACGCCCAGGCTGGCATCGCCGGCGCGCAGCATGTCGACGATGGCTGCGATCGGCGCCATGTGGGAACGCAGCAGAATGCCTGGATGCTGCGCCCGGAAACTGGTGAAAGCGCGCGGCAATATCGCCATGGCCGGCGGCGGCGAGGCCGCAACGCGCACGAGCCCAGCCCGACCCAGGCGCAGGTCGGTGGTCTTGCGCCGCAGGCCCTCCAGCCCCGCCGACAACCTTTCGGCATCGGCGAAAATTTCAAGCGCCTCCGGCGTCGGCCGCAGCCGTCCCTTGACGCGCTCGAACAGCGTGAAGCCGAGTTCGTCCTCGGTGTGGAGCAGGATCTGGCTGAGCGCAGGCTGGGAGATGTTCAGCATCCGCGCCGCGGCGGTCACGGTGCCGGCGCGCATGACGGCGATGAACACTTCGAGCTGCCGCGCCCGCATTGCCACTCCATAGGTCAAGCTTATGGTTTTCGTCCAAACCCATCTTTGACGCATCGGCGCGGCGCCGACAAGATCGGTCAAAATTCGGGCACTGTTTGCGAGGGGCCGCTATGGATGTGATCGTGCTGGGCGGCGGCCTGATGGGAACGGCTTCGGCCTATTTCCTCACCAGGCGCGGCGCGCGCGTGACGCTGATCGAGCGCAACCGAATCGGTACCGGGGCAACCATCGCCTCCTTCGGCAACATCCGACGCACCGGGCGCCATCTGTCCCAGCTTCCGCTGGCCCACCGCTCGCTCAAGCTGTGGGGCGAGGCCGAAAGGCTGCTCGGCCGTGACGTGGAGTTCCGCGCCACCGGACACATCCGGCTGATCTTCGATGAGGGCGGTCTCGCCGACATGCGGGCCTATGCCGACACGGCGCGACCCTGGGGGCTCGAGCTGGAGGAACTGACCCCACGAGAGATCCGTGTCCGCTTTCCCGGCCTCGGCCCCGAAGCGATCGCTGCGTCGTTCTCGCCGCGGGACGGCAGCGGCAACCCGCGGCTGATCGCGCCAGCCTTTGCCGAGGCGGCCCGCGGGCTGGGCGCGGAAATCATCGAGGAAGCCGAGGTCGAGAGCGTCAGCCGCGATAATTCCGGTTTCCACGTCGCCACCTCGAAGGGTGCGTTCGCCGCCGAATGCCTGCTCAACACCGCCGGCGCCTGGGGCGCGCGCATCGCCGCACAGTTCGGCGAAGAGGTCCCGCTCGAGGCCCGCGGCCCGCAGATGGGCGTGACCGAGCCGCTGCCGCACAGAATTCTCCCCGTAGTCGGCATCTGGACCCGCGACAAGGAGTACGGCGCTTATCTGCGCCAGGTCGAGCGCGGCAACATCGTCTTCGGCGGCGCGGCCGAAAGGGTGCCGGTGGATCTCGAACCCGGCCATGCAAGAGCCGACCCCATGCGCCTGCCGTTACAGTTGCGCGCCGTCGCACGGCTGCTGCCGGCAATCGCGAAGGTCGCGGTCATCCGCACCTGGTCCGGCTGCGAGGGCTATGTGCGGGACATGCTGCCGGTGATGGGATGCTCGGCGACGACGCCGGGCCTGTTCCACGCCTTCGGCTTTTGCGGACACGGCTTCCAGCTCGGGCCGGGCGTCGGCGATGCCTTGGCCGAACTCATCACGACCGGCCGTTGCGAAACGCCGCTCGATGATTTCAGGATCGATCGCTTCAGCCGCGCGGCCTGAAGGAGTGAATTGACTTCGATTGGCCTCCCGAGGCCACGGGAATGACCGTTTTTCGGAAACGCCGGAACTTTACCGCACCGGCCCATATGAGACGCAAAACCGCCGTTCGTTTGACGGCTCCCAGCGGTCCACCGCAAGTCAATCAACACGATGCGCCGAGGTTCGGCCAAAGGCGATTTGGCCAATCGAGAGAAGAAATCAACACTAAGTTATTGATAAATAACGGCAATGGTGTGCCGTCGACGTTTTCGGTAGCAAATCAACACTTTAGCGGCTGGTTCACCAACCCATTTTCCTTCGATGATCTCGTATGGTCTGGCGAACCTCTTAAACCGCCCACTGTTGGCAGGACAGCTGGCAGCTGTTCCGCGGACCAGGAATGAGGCGCCCATTGTGCCGTAGCTCAACATTCCTTGACATCGGGTATTTATCCGAAATTATGTAGGAAAGAAGGATCGCAAGCATGACGGGAATCACGCTTTCGGGCGTATCAAAGCACTTCGGCGCCGTCGAAGTGATCCGTGACGTGAGCCTGGACATCGAGCCGGGAGAACTGGTCGTGTTTCTCGGTCCGTCCGGTTCCGGCAAGACGACGCTGCTGCGCATGATCGCCGGCCTCGAAAGCATTGACGTTGGCACGCTGACGATCGACGGGGTGCGCTCGGAGAACCTTGAGCCGGGCAGGCGCAACGTTGCGATGGTCTTCCAGAATTATGCCCTTTACCCACATATGACGGTCGCGGAGAACATGGCCTTTGGACTGAGGAACATTCGGGTCGCGCCGGATGTCATCCGCCAGCGGATCGCCGAGGCCGCGCGTATCCTGGAGATCGAAGCGCTGCTTCACCGACGGCCGTCGCAGCTCTCCGGCGGGCAGCGCCAGCGCGTGGCCATCGGGCGTGCGATCGTCAAGGAGCCCAAGGCATTCCTGTTCGACGAGCCACTCTCCAATCTGGACGCGGCGCTTCGCGCCCGTACACGCGTTGAGCTTGCCGAACTGCATCAGCGTTTGAAGTCGACGATGATCTACGTCACCCACGATCAGGTGGAGGCGATGACGCTCGCCGACCGCATTGTGATCCTCAACAATTGCCGGATAGAGCAGATGGGAAGACCCGTCGATGTCTATGCACGTCCGGCGTCGCGATTCGTCGCGACCTTCGTCGGGTCGCCGGCAATGAACATCCTGCCTGTTACGGTTTCGGGCTCAGGCGACAGGCTCAATGCGCGCTTGACCGATGGATCGCTCGTCGAACTTCCTGGCACGCCGGCCAACATGGATTGGCGCGAACTCGGAGTACGGCCGGAGTCTCTGACTGTCGTCGCTGAGGGCAATCAAACATCCGCCACGGCCACCGTTGTCGAGCGCCTTGGCGAGCGAACGCTCGTCTATGCGCGGCTCGCGGATGGGACGCAGGTGACGGCACAGGATCGCGGGCTTTCGAGCGTCAAACCGGGCGACGCCGTTCGGCTGAAGTTCGACACCACGGCCCTGCATCTCTTCGCCGCGGACGGGTCGGCCTGGCACGCACGCGCCGACGGAGACTGAACCCGCCGAGCCGGTCGTGCCCTCCGGCATCTTGCCGGGGCTCTAGCCCTTGATACCTGCCGAGAGCGTTATCGCTTCGGTCACCCGGCGCTGGAAGAAGAGGTAGGCCAGTGCCACCGGCAAGCCGGCCAGTACGGCCGCCGACAGCTGGCGTGCGTAGTAGACACCGAAGGCGTCGTTGACCTGCGTGATGCCGACCGTGATGGTCATCATCTCGGTGCGGGTCACCGAGAGGAACGGCCACAAGAAGGCGTTCCACGTCCAGATGAAGCAGACGATCGACAGCGCCGTCGTTACCCCCCAGTTCATCGGCATGTAGATCTTGAAGAGGATCCCGAATTCAGACGCATTGTCCATGACCGCAGCCTCGCGGAAGTCCTTCGGGACCTGATCGAAAAACTGCTTGTACACGATGATGATGACGGGGTGGATGAGCTGCGGCAACATGATTCCGGCCCAGCTGTTGAGCACGCCGAGGTTGGCGACCAGCACGAAGTGATTGATGATCAGCGCCGAAGTCGGCACCATGAAGGAGGCAAGGATCAGCCACCAAAGCGCGATCCGTCCCGGGAACCGCAACTGCGAGATTGCGTAGCCGCACAGCATCGAGATGAAGATGGTGATGACCGTCACGCCGACCGCGACCGCCACTGAATTGACGTACCAGGCGCCGATCTGCGTGGTGGTCAGGGCGCTGATGTAGTTCTCCAGCGTCGGCGTCTCGGGCCAGAGTTCGATGTAGGGCCGCACGACCTCGTCGTCCGGTTTGAGCGATGAGATCACACCCCAGTAGAGCGGAAACGCCCATAGGACGGCCCAGACGAGCGTCAGTGCGGTGATGATCCCGCCCCAGAAGTTCCAGCGTTGCGCAGCCGCGGCGTTCATCGGCGCCGCCTTTCGGCGAACCGGAGCAGTTGGAATTGCAGGACCGAGACGACCACC
Organism: Mesorhizobium sp. M4B.F.Ca.ET.017.02.2.1; assembly: GCF_003998955.1. Taxonomy (NCBI): domain Bacteria; kingdom Pseudomonadati; phylum Pseudomonadota; class Alphaproteobacteria; order Hyphomicrobiales; family Phyllobacteriaceae; genus Mesorhizobium; species Mesorhizobium sp. M4B.F.Ca.ET.017.02.2.1. The sequence goes on from NZ_RZOF01000021.1 coordinate 5,006, forward strand.
ACAAGCACGAAGAGGGTGACGGCGACGGCCGCCGCCCTGCCTCCCTGGTTCTGCTGGAAGGCCTTCTGGAAGACGTAGTAGACGAGCACCATATTGTCGTTCGGCCGGCCGCCGATCGAGAACAGATAGACCTGGTCGAAGATCTTGAGCTGCAGGATGAGCTGGATGGTGAACACCAGCGAGGTGATCGGCCACAGCAGCGGCCAGGTGATGCGCCGGAACGTGGTCCATCGCGTCGAGTTGTCGAGCGCCGCGGCTTCGTAGATCTCCGCTGGTATGGACCGCAGCCCGGCAAGGAAGAGGAGGATCGAGAAGCCCGCGGTCCACCAGATTGTCACTCCGGCCACAGCCGGCAAGAACCAGACGCGCGACTTGAAGACCGGCACGCGCGGGATCCCGAGCCAGTCCAGCACATGCATCGCGATCCCGAACTGGAAATTCAGCGTCCAGTCCCAGATCAGGTAGACGACGGACACCGGCAGGATGTAAGGCAGGAAGAACAGCGCCAGCACGATCGACTGGAAGCGGCCCTTGAGCCGCGACACGCCTAGCGCGATCAACAGGGCGATGAGTGTCCCTGGGACGACCGTCATCAGAACGAAATAAGCGGTGTTCCAGAGCGCGCGCCGGAACATCGGGTCGTTGTCGAGCCGCAGGTAGTTGTCGAGACCAACCCACCGACCCGCGCCGATCAGCGGCGCATCGGTGAAGGAGATGCGGAACATCTGGACCATCGGATAGACGAACGCCAGCAGATAGATCGCCAGGAAGGGAGCGACCAGCACCAGCACGACAAGACGTTCAGTGCGGGAGTTGCGAAGCATGGCTCTTCCTCAAATATGACTGGGACCGCTCTGGACAGGACGGTCCCAGCCTTTGAGCCCTACATGCTGTTCAGCTCATCCTTGATGGATTTCACCGCCTCGCCGGGGTCCATCTCTCCATTGAGGGTCGGCACAAAATAATTGGACATGATGTCGAAGATCGGCCCGGCGACACCAGCCTTGGGCGACTTCGGATCGAAGATCATGTTGGCCGTCAGCGTCGAGTAGGTCGCATTGGGCTCCATTGCCTTGTATTCAGCCGTTTCGGTGACTGGCTTGTAGGCCGGGATGTGCCCTGCCGTGGCCCAAAACAGCGAGTGCTTGTCCATCCAGGAGATCACCTCGAGAACGGCGGCGCGCTTTTCCGGGCTGATTTCCTTGCCCTTGTTCTTCGGGATTGCGAATGAATGGCTGTCCGCATAGGTGCATGGCTTGTCGAAGATCACCGGGATCTCGACGGCGCCCCAGTCGAACAGCTTGCCTTGCTTGGCGAGGTCGGTCATCGTGGGAACTTCCCAGACGCCGTTGATCATCATTGCGGCCTTGCCCGAGGTGAACAGGGCGACGGTCGCGGGATAGTCCGTATAGGTCGACTGCAGCCCGGCCTTCGTCCACCCTTGCAGAACCGCTAACGCTTTCGCCAGCTTTTCAGGATTGTCGCCGGCGAGGAACTCGTTGCCCGTCAGAAGCTCGCCGCCTTGCTGGCACACCAGCGAATAAATGGTGCGGTACATGAAGTTGCCGTCGGCGGTGACGCTGCCCAGCGGGAACTCGACGCCGGCATCCTTCAACTTCTGCAGTGTCGCGGTAAATTCCTCCTTGTTTCTCATACCCACGGGACGGCCGTCGTCGCCGAGCACGCCTGCCTTCTTCAGGAGGACGCGATTGTAGTACAGGACGATCGGATGGGTATCGAGCGGCACCGCGTATTGCTTGCCGTCGACCGTCACGGCGCCCATCGTCGTCTGGGCGAAGTCCGAGGCCGAGAGGCCCATCTTGCTCATATCGTCGGCGGTGATTTCTTCGAGAATGTCCTGGCTCACCGCCAAGGGGATGCGGCTGGCATGATAGGTCATGACGTCAGGCGCCTCACCGACAGCGGCCGAGGTCTGCACCTTCGCGTAGAAGGGCGTGCCCCACTCCAGCGTCGTGGCGTCGATCTTGATCTTGCCGGCGTGGGCGGCGTTGAAGTCGGAGATCATCTGCTTCATGCGCACACCGTCACCGCCGCCGAGGAAATCCCACCATGCGACGGTTTCTTCGGCCTGGGCCGCGACGGCCCAAAATCCTCCGGCCGCAACCACCGCTAGGGCCATCATCTTGCGAAAGTTCATCTCAGCTCCTCCCGAGTACGGCGGTTAGATCCGCCTTGAACGTCTCAATGCTACACCAAACCGAACCGCCTGCAACGGATTTTAGGGTATATATCAGATAATCGGATATTAACTCAGAGCGTCACGCGGACCATCGAGTAGGAATGCGGCGGCAAGTTAAGTGTCATTCCCTTGCTGGTGAGCGCTGCCCCGTTGCCTTTGACAGGCGATACGTTGTCCGGTGCGTCCTTCGTGTTGCAGGCCTCGAGATCGTCGTGACGGATGATCGTGTGCTCGATGGACTTGGCGGCGAACCGCTCGAGGGCGACGTCGGCCTCTATCGCCTCGGACCCGTGCCGGTTGATTGCAAAAAAGGTCAGCGTGCCGGCGCTCGAATCGTGCACGCCTGCAATGTCGAGCCACGGCACTTTGTCGGCCGCGGCCGCGTCATAGGTAGGCACCTCGACCGCGAGTTGCAGCGCGGTGCCGCGGCCGTGCCTGGAGGCCAGCATAAATGGCCAGTAGATCGTTTGCCGCCAGGCGGCGCCGCCGGGATCGGTCATGATCGGCGCGATCACGTTCACCAGTTGCGCGATGCAGGCGATGCGAACGATATCCGATCGGCGGATGAAGGTGTTGATGATGCAACCTACCTGCAGCACGTCCTCCAAATTGTAGATGTCTTCCAGAAGCCTGGGCGCTTCCGGCCAGTCCCAGCCGCGCATGCGCTCGGCGTCCTGCTTGCGCTGATGGTACCAGACGTTCCACTCGTCGAAAGAGATCTTCACATTCCGCTTCGAGCGCGTCTTGGCCTTCACGTAGTCGATGATGCCCGCGACTGTGCCAATGTAGCGATCTAGCTTGGCCGGAAGAGCGAGATATTCGGCCGTATTCTTCTCGTAATTCTCGAAATACATGTGGAGGGAGATGTAGTCGACCTGCTCGTAGGTCGCTTCCAACACCGTCGCTTCCCACTGCGGATAGGTCGGCATATTGGAATGCGACGAGCCGCACACGACCAGTTCCACCGTCGGGTCGAGGCCGCGCAGCGCCTTGGCTGTCTCGTTGGCGAGATGGCCGTATTCGCTGGCCGACTTATGGCCAACCTGCCAGGGACCGTCCATTTCATTGCCGAGACACCAGAGGCGGCAGTTCCAGGGTTGCGGGCGTCCGTTCTTGGCCCTGAGGTCGGACCAGTAGCTGCCGCCCGGGTGATTGACGTATTCAACGAACGCCCGCGCCTCGTCGAGGCCGCGCGAACCGAGATTGACGGCAAGCATCATCTCGGTGCCGGCTTTTTCGGCCCAGTCGGCGAATTCATGGATGCCAACCAGATTGGGCTCCGTGGTGCGCCACGCAAGATCGAGCCGCCGCGGGCGGCTCTCCTTTGGCCCTATGCCGTCTTCCCAATTGTAGGCGGATACGAAGTTGCCACCGGGGTAACGGCAGATCGGCGTGTCGAGCGCACGCACCAGCTCGATCACGTCCTTGCGCATTCCCTCTTCGTCCGCTTGCGGATGTCCGGGCTCGTAGATGCCCGTATAGACCGCCCGGCCAAGATGCTCGAGAAAGGAACCGTAAAGACGCTTGTCGATATCCGCGACGGCATAGGCGGCGTTCGCCGTGACTCTGGCCTTCATGATCCCTCCCACTGCGGACTATCAATCCGACTTTCCGATTTATATCCGGGTCATGGGTCAGTTAAGGGTGGAGTTTGCCCGCCCGTCAAGGGCCTGGAGCAATTCCAGGAAAGATGTGTGCGGCTTTCCTGGAAAACCCGTAGCGCTTTCTGTTGGAATACGTCCAAACAAAGAGTGGAGCAGTTCGCAGCTTCCGTGAGACCCGTGATGCCCTTAGGCCTTCAGCAGGCGCAGAACGATGTCGTTGCTGTAATTGCCGAAGCCGCTACCGAAGATGTTTATGCCGCCGGGGTGACGCGCATCTTCCTTCACGCCGATTCGTATCCGGATCGAGCGGTGCCGCTCGAGCTCCAGATCAGCCAGCGAGCATTTGGAAACCTTGTTGTTGTTGCGATAGGTGCCGTTGTTCGTGACGCGCCAGTGTGCGAGGTCGCCATATTGCGATCCGGCCAGCTTCCACCAGCCGGGCGTATGCTTGCCGCGCTTGTCGCCATAGTCGGCCGGCGCCGTCCAGGTATCTATCTCGTGCCCGTTGATCGCTACCGTGATGTCCGATGGCCAATCCTTCGATGTGCCCGGGACCTCCGACGAAAGCTCCATCGCTAGTTCCAATCCGCCGACCTTGGCATTGGCAAGCGTCGCATTGTTGGGAAACTGGTATTCGACGAAGCCGCGCGTGAACCACAGCAGCCCTGCCCGCATACGGTCAGGATCGAGAAAGGTGTCGGGCACATCGAGAAGTCCGATGACGCCGTCTTTTGAACACAGGCCGCAGGGAGCGGAAACTTCGCATCTCGTATAGAGTCCAAGCGGCATCGCCACTTCTATGACGCCGAGATCCTGCGCCGGGGTGCGGTCCTTAAAGACGACAACCAACTCGGAGAAAGTCGAATAGCAAACCTTCTGGCTTCCCTTGCGCGCCTTCTGCGATTTCGTCTCGATCAAACCGACATCGACAAGAACCTGGATGTTTGCGGAAATCGTTGATTGCGGAAGACCCAGTTCTTCGGCCACTTGATTGACGTTTTTCGGCCCCTTGCGGTGCAGCAGATCGAGAATCCGGACCCGGACCTCGCTCGCGAGGCTCTTCAACAAGTCAAGCCGCTCAAGCGGATCGACAACCATGATTTCATTCGACATATGGCCCCGCACTCGTCACACGAGGTTATGTATCAGCAGATCAGATACAAATAAAGACGGTGGCGTTATGCTCCCCTAGGGCCAATTTCGGATTCCAGGCATCCGAACAAGGCTCGCTCGCGCCGTTTCTCAGGCTGAAATTGTTCCGACTGGCGGGAGGGTCGTCCCTTGCGAGAGAAGAGCAACGCAGGCTTGCGGCGATCTTGGCTTCCGACGTGGCAGGTTTTCCGCCGCCAGGATCTGGCTAACCGGGCGAAGGAGCTGGCGATAAGTAATTGATAAACAACGACAATGGTGGTGCTGGCAGTCATATGCGAACCAGCCTCTGCGCCGATTTCCCTGTTAGGCGTCTAAAAACAGCGAATTTACAGAGTCTTTAGGCGCGCGGGCTGGTTTTAACGCGAAATAACGACGTTGATTCAATCCGTTATATGGATTTTCCCTAGGCAGCCTAACAGGGAAAAGCTTGAGCCAAACAGGGAAACCTCCGCCTTAAACAAACGGTGATCCACTGTGGGTGCCAGGTTTCGACCATGCCAAGCTGTACCGCTTCGACCTTAGTCCTTCCCAACACGTGAGGGGGTTTTCTCCGAAGCGGCAATCTCCTGAAGGGCCGATCGCAAAAATGCTGCCGCCGGCAACAAGGGTTTATCGAGCCGATGTGCAATATACGACCAGTTCACGGTCCTGCCGTCCTTCCCCAAAGCTGCCGCCGGAAGCGGCACGAGCCGCCCTTCTTTGAAGTCGTCCGCAATAAGCCATTCGGGAAGCCTGCCCCAGCCGACACCCGCTCGTATCAATTCGAGCTTTTCCGCCTGGCTCCCCACACGCCATCTTCGTTGCGACAAAACACCAAAGTCCATTCCTTGCGTGCGGCCGCTGGGATCGACCAGCACCACCTGAACGAAATCCGCGAGATCGACCGCACTCACTCGGGCTTCCTTGGCGCGGCTGGCGAGAGGGTGAGTGGCACCAACAACAGAGGTCAACGAAACGGGCGTGAGCGCCTCGAACTCCAACCGCGAATCTCTCAGGTCTTCGCCCACTGTGATCGCAATATCAGCTGTTCCGCCAAGCAGCGCATGCGCGGGTTGTCCCAACGTTCCACTACACAGCTCTACACTCACCGATGGAAAAGCGGCGTGGAGCCGGCCGAGCGCCTCGCCGATGATTGAAACGGGAAACAGCGTATCCGCCATCACGGTGAGTTCGATTTCGAGTCCGCTTCCCATGCCTCTTGCCTTGGCGCGCAGCAGGTCCGCCCGCAGCAGCAGCGAGCGACTGTCCTCCAGCAAAGCCCGACCTTCCACGGTCAGGACCGGCCGATGAGAGTTCCGGTCGAAAAGCGGCGTGCCCAGTTCCATTTCAAGATTCGCCACCGAATGGCTTACCGCGGACTGCGCGCGCCCCAGCCTGGCCGCGGCCAGGCGAAAGCTGCCGGCTTCCGCCACGGCGACAAACATGCGTAGTTGGTCAAGCGTCAGAGCGTCGAGCATGATCGATTAGATAGATCATGCTTAGCGAAATTTTAGCAATCCCATAGATCGACAGAGCATGGCATTGGTTCCGCATCCACAATGACGTCGGAATTGAAATGAGCGAGCATCTCAAACTTGCGGTGCTGATCGGGAGCACCCGTGAACAGCGATATGGAGGCAAGGTCGGACATTGGTTCGCGCGCGAAGCTCGCGAAGCCGGCCAGTTCGACGTTTCAGTCATCGATATCGCCGAAATCGAGTTGCCGCCTCTCCACCCCACAGAGCCTACGCCGGCCACCAGCGCGCTTATGCGCCAGCTTGCAGACGCCGACGCTTTCGTGGTGGTAACGCCCGAATACAATCACAGCTATCCGGCCCATCTCAAACACGCGATAGACCAGGCGAACGAGGAATGGCACGCAAAGGCCATCGGGTTTGTGTCATATGGCGGTGTCTCCGGCGGGCTGAGAGCGGTGGAGCATCTCAGGCAGGTCTTTGCCGAGCTTCACGCCGTCACCGTCCGCGATGCCGTGAGCTTCCACGCCGTCTGGGAGCATTTTTCCGGCGACGCGGGCCCCTTGAATCCCGACAGGAGTTCGGGAGCGGCAAAGACCATGCTGCATCAGCTCAAATGGTGGGCCACTGCTCTGAAAGAGGCGCGGTCCCGCCTCGCCTACACCGTCAGTTGATGGGCGTTGCGATGATTTCGCAGAGATTGACGGCGGCGGTGCTGATGTCCGCGGCCATGACGCTGGTCGGGTCCGGCGTCGTTGCGTCCAAGGTGATAGCGGGCGGGATGCATCCACTTCTGGCGGTGCCCCTGCGGTTCCTGATCTCGACCCCGATCTTCATTGGCCTCATCTATCTGACAAGGACCGCTACCCCTCGGCTGACGGTGCGCCAGTTCTTGATCGTCGCGCTCCAAGCCGCCGCGGGAAGCGCCGGCTACAGCATCCTGATGATTGTCGCCTTGGCGATGACAACCAGCGCAAGTGCAGGCGTCATTCATGGCTTGCTGCCGGTATTGGCCGCCCTCGTTGCAACACTTGCCTTGGGAGAACGGCTAAGCGCCAGGCTTTGGGTCGCCATCGCTGCAGCGACGTCAGGTGCGTTGCTGGTCAATTTCTCATCCTCAAGCGGGATGGGATTTGATGTCAGGCAATTGATGGGAAACTTGTTCGTCGTGACCGCGGTCTCGGGAGAGGCGCTGTTTGCGATCCTGAACAAGAGAATTGGGATACCGCTGCCGCCCCTCTACCTCGCGGCCTTGATGAGTGGCATCTCGCTGGCCCTGACACTGCCGCTCGCCGTCCTTGCGTTTATGTTTGGCTCGGTGGAGTACACCGGTCCAGCCTTGCTGGCGACGGGCTATATCAGTGTGTTTCCGACGGTTCTTGGGTTTTGGCTCTGGTATTCAGGTTCGTCAAGAGTCACCGGCGGCGAAGCGGGCATCTTCATGTCCGTCCTGCCGGTCGCCGCACTACTTCTCTCCTACCTTTTCCTTGGGGAAGCGATCCGGCCAGGCCACATCGCCGGGATCAGCCTGGTGTTGATCGGAATTGCGGCTTCGGTTTCACGGTTGGGCCGCGGAAGCCCTTGAGTAGCAGGCTTGTCAGAGCTTATCGCAGGCGACCTGTGCTGCACTCCTCCGTCTTTGATTCCGTCAACCGAGCAGCGCGTTTCCAAACGACTGGCTACGGCAATTGCAGAGACGAGGCCGGAAATCGGGGTATATCGGCCCACAAAGGAACGTCTCCGCCAATTGTTGCGCGAAGCCGCCACTTTCCCTCAAAAAATGAAAGCGCCCTTCCCACTCACCTGGGCATCGAACACACGGTAGGCATCCTCGGCCTGATCAAGACGCCAACGGTGTGTGAACAGGCGATCGAGGTCGAGATTGCGGGAAACAACGAAGTCCGCGCACGATTTCTGAGCAACGGTCGACATCGTGTAGGAGGTCATGACGGTGATCTGGCGATCAAGCATGGCTTGGGTATCGACTGTTACCTTTCCGCCAATTCCGACCATGCACACTTTGCCCCAAACGGCGATAGCTTGCAGCCCTGCCGCAGCGGCCTGGGGCGAGCCGGAGGTTTCTACCACCATCTCGACCCCCTGACCGCCGGTCAGTTCGCGCAGAACCTCGGCGACGTTGGCCTCGCGCGCGTTGATTGTTTCGTCAGCGCCGAACTGCCTCGCCATGGCGAGGCGGTCATCATCCAGATCGATCGCGATCACACGCGAACCGCGGGTAGACGCCAGGAGAGTTGCTGATAGCCCGACAGGGCCTTGGCCGAAGACAGCGATCGTCTCGTCTCCTCGCGGCTGCAGTCGTTCCAAGCCACCCCACGCTGTCCCGGTTCCGCAAGCGATGGCGGCACCGGCTTCGAAGCTCAACGAGTCGTGCAGCGGCACGAGTGTATCAGCAGAAACCTTCATATAAGGAGCGTGGGCGCCATGCGCATTGGCACTGTACGTCGTGCGCGTGATCGGCTCGCAAAGTTGTGGCCAGCCGGTCCGACAGTGACGGCAAACGGTGCAACCATGGTAATGGTGCACCATCACCCGATCGCCTACCAGGGCGACATGTCGTGGTACGCCTCGACCTACGGCCGCCACGATACCAGATGGCTCGTGACCGCCGATCACGCGAGACTCAGGCGGGCGGCTAAGGTCTTGTGGCGCCCGATAGGGGTGGAGATCGCTGCCGCACATTCCCGAGGCCTTGATCTCAACAACAACCTCGCCATCTCCAGGTGTTGGGTCATTGACTTCGACCAGGGCCAAGCGCCGTTCGCCCAAAAAAACAATGCCCTTCAATTCCGCTCTCCCGCGATATCGATGTTGCCGGAGGCGTCGCTATCGAGCTGTTTCCGCCAGGTTCAGCCCGTTGAGCGCACCTACGTGGTCGCTCAGCATCGGAACAAAATCACTCGCGTGTCCAATAGCTTCCACATGGGCGTAGTAGTGCCTTGCGGCCGAGGCCATTATGCTCACCACCTGCGCTTCGGCAGCCATGGTGGTGAAATAACGGAGGTCCTTAGCCGCATTGGCGATCGTGAATTTGTGAGCGTCGCGGTCGCGATCCACCACGTACCGCATGAAGGTGTCGAAGAAGCCGTTGCCCATGCGGCTCGGGCCAATCACGTCACGAATGACCTTCGGCGCGATGCCGACCTTGGCGCCAAGCACCACCGCTTCCGAGAACAGTGCCCCATACGACATGCCGATGAAGTTCATCAAAAGCTTCATCTTGTGCCCACTGCCTACAGGCCCGACATGGGTGATCGTGCCGGCCCAGCATTCAATGATCGGACGGACGACTTCCAGCAGGTTCTCGTCGCAACCGACCATCGCGTCGAGTGTACCCGCCTCAGCTTCCTTGGGCGTGCGCCCCAAGGGGGCATCGACCAGTCGAGCACCTTTTTCGGACAACTCCGCTGCGAGCTTAGCCGTGGAACCGGGATCAGCGGTGGAAGCGTCGATGACGATCAGTCCGCTTCGAGCGCCGGCAATGATCCCGTCTTCGCCCCGGACGACGCTTTCGACATGGTGTGAGCTGGGGAGGCATATTTGGATGACGTCACACTTGCCTGCCATGTCTTTTGGGCTTGCGGACTCTTGGGCGCCTATCGAAATCAGGCTTTCGACCGACGCGCGATTAAAGGGGTCGCGGACCCACATTTCGTAGCCGCCTTTGCGTATGTTTTTCGCAATCCCATGGCCCATGAGGCCAAGACCGATAAATCCGACAACGGGTCTGTCGCTCATCAAATCATCCTTTTCTGCTCGTCCGCTCATGGAATGCCCGCGGCGCCGTTTCTTTTTGTCATCGATGGCGAGCGAGCCATGAAAGATCTGGCTTCGCACCGCCTTGCGGCAGGTATTCCGCTCCAATCGGAGCGACCCAACCCAGTTCGGCTATGCGCGGCAGGACGTGGGCGTAGTCGAGTTCGCCATGGTCTGGTTCACCGCGATCCGGCACTGATGCGATTTGGATATGCCCAACGAACGGAAGCAACGACACAAGCCGCCTCGTCACATCTCCCTCCATGATCTGAACATGGTAGCAATCGAACATCAGCTTCAGGTTGGGCCGACCGACCTCACGGATGATATCCATGGCTTGCGACGTTGTGCCCAGGAAGTAGCCAGGGGCATTGTAGTGGTTCAGCGGTTCGATCAGAACAGTGATCGTATCGCCGGCCGCATCGCAGGCATAGATAAGGTTTTCGGTGAATGCGGCTCGGGCGCGCGGTCCGCTGCAGTTTCCGGCCATGACGTGGACGGCCGAAGCTTTGATCTCGGTGGCATAGGCAAGCGCCTCGTCGATTGCCGAACGTGCTTCCCCCTGACGGCCAGGCAAGGCTGCGAGACCATTTTCCCCGGCTCCGGTTTTCCCCCGCCTTGTATTCAGACCGAGCATGGAGAGGCCGGCGTCTTCCAAGGCGGCCTTCGTCGCAGACGCTGGAGTATCAAAGGGCCAATGGCATTCAACCGCGTCGAATCCGGCTGCGCCGGCGGCGCGAATAGCCTCTGGCAGCGAACGGTCTGACCACAGAAAGCCTAGATTGGCCGAGAACTTCATGCGTCCCACTCGATATTGAAAGCAGTGACCACTTCACGAATTTGCGGGCCGGTGAGCAGGCGCGGCCCAAGGCCGCGCAACAGCAGAGCAAGACGCGCCGTGGCTTCCAATTCCTCGATCGCATTGCACGCCGCTTCGACATCTTTCCCGGCAACGACCGGCCCGTGGTTGGCGAGCATCACGGCGGATCGCTTGCCGGCCAAACCGCGAACCGCGTTGCCCATCGCCGGATCACCGGGGCGGAAGAACGGCAACAGTTTCACGCGGCCGAGCTGCATCACGGCATAAGGTGTCAGCGGCGGCAGGAAATTGTCTTCATCGAGATCGCTCAGCATCGACCAGGCGACCGCGTGACAGCTATGCAAATGCACGACCGCGCCAGTCTGATTTCTGGTTTCGTAGAAGGCGGAGTGGAGCGGCATTTCCTTGGTGGGAGCATCGCCGTCTATGTGTCGCCCCTGCGCGTCGAAATGGCTGAGACGGCCTGGGTTGAGCCGCCCGAAACTGGTGCCGGTAGGCGATACCAACAGACCCCCGTCGTCCGTTCGAGCCGAAATATTACCGGTCGAGCCGTGTGTCAGCCCTCTGTCGAACATCGACTTGGCCAACGTGCATATTTGTTCGCGCAGGCGAGCGTTCTGCGTCACTTGTCCAACACCTCCAGCGCATGACTGAAAAAGGCTTCACTGCCAAAATTCCCAGACTTCAACGCCACGGCAACGTCATGGCCCCCCGTTCGGGCAAAGCACCACGGGACCCCCGGCGCGATTTCGATTCCAACATCGAGCTTGGTTATACTGAGCGCCTTGGCGACTGCTCCAGACGTCTCTCCGCCGGCCACGACGTAGCGTCGTGCACCGAGTTCACGAGCTTTGACGGCGCAGGTGGCCAGAGTGCGTTCGACCAGCAGGCTGGCCCGATCAACGCCAAGGGTTTCTTGCGCCGCCCGAACGGCACTGGGCTCAGCAGTCGCATAGACAATCGGGGCTGCATCCGGCGCTTGTTTCGACAACCAATCCAGAACCTCGTCCGAGCCGTTCTGCGCGATACGGAGAGGATCCAGCCGGAAGCCCGGCCGACCACTTGCGAGATAGGCCGAGACTTGTCGGTTTGTCATGGCCGAACAACTGCCCGAAAGAACGATTGCCATTCCGTGTTCGGCGCGTCGCCTTTCTCTCTCCTCGTTTCGGGTGAGAACACCCTTGTCCAGCCATATCTGCGGCAAAGGCATGGCCACTGCGCTTCCGCCAGTCAGGAGCGTCATGTCGTGGCAAGCAAGGCCGATGGTGCGGAGATCGTCATTGGCGACAGCGTCTATGACGACGTGGGCCACCCCCTCGGCATGGAGTTGCGCGAGTCTTGCGCGGAGCGCCTCCGGACCTGTCGCCACAACGAGCCTGTTGGCCAGTCCGACGGCCGCGGTCACCTGCGGTTCAAGGAGCCTCATGAGGTTGGAGTCCCTCATTGGCGTCAAAGGATGATCCTTCATGGAGCTTTCGGAGAGCGGTTGCTCGCCTACGAACAGATTTCCCATGAAGATTGCGCGGCCATTTTCGGGAAAAGCCGGGCAGTAAATGGTTTGGGTCGTTCCGAGCGCCCGCATGAGCGCCTCCGCCACAGGACCTATATTGCCACGCGGCGTCGAATCGAAAGTCGAGCAGTACTTCCAGAAGAACCGCTCGGCACCCGCCCGACGCAGCCAATCGAGAGCGGTAAGGGTCTGGTTGACGGCTTCCTCGGTCGGGGCATTGCGGCATTTGAGGGCGATGATCTCAAGTGCGGCAGTGTCCGTGGGGGACTCGTTGGGCACGCCCATGCGCAACGAAACCCGGACTCCGGAGCGCGCGAGAAGACCGGCCAGATCGGTCGCACCAGTAAGATCATCCGCAATTGCGCCGAAAAAGGTGGTCATGGCCTCCAGCCCGTCTCCCTATCGGCCGTCTCGGGCATCTCCTGCCTAGGCAGTTTGAGGCCAGCGGTACGAGCATAAACTTTCGCCACTGCGGCGTCGTCCTCGCGTCCCAGGCCCATGCCTGCCGCCGCAATGAATTGCTGCAGGACGGCTGCCGTTATGGGTGCCGCAAACTTAGATTTCCGAGCAACGTCCAGTACAATGCCGAGGTCCTTCGGCCAGATATCGATCGCCGAGCGCGGCGTGTAGTCGCCTTCAACCACGTGCGGAGCCCTATTCTCCAGCATCCAGCTTGTACCCGCGCAAACCGGGATCACCTCTAGAAAGGTCTCTGGGCTGATACCTTGGGTTATGCCGAAGGTAATCGCTTCAGCCATCGCCGCTATGTGGATCCCGGCCAGCATCTGGTTGACCGCCTTCATCGCGGATCCAGCCCCAGCGCTGTCTCCCAATTCGAAAACCTTTTCGGCCATAGCGTCGAGAGCAGGGCGAGCCGCAGCGAAGGCTTGCGGTGCGCCGGAGGCCATGATGGAAAGTCTGCCATTCGCCGCCTTCACCGAGCCTCCTGAAATGGGTGCATCGAGAAAATGCAGGCCACGCGTCGCGCATCGATAGGCGACGCTGCGAGCATAGTCGGGGGCGACCGTGACACACATGATCACGACTGCACCGGGTGCCAGCTCAGACACCAGCCCGCGATCACCGAACAGCACCTCTTCGGTTTGATCTGAATTCAAGACAACAACGACAAGGGCATTCAGCTCAGCGGCGGCGGATTTGGGATCCACTTTCGATCCTCCCAGGGCACGCAAGCGTTCGACTGCTTCTGCGTTGACGTCGGCGCCATACACATCGTGGCCCGAACGAAGCAGCGACGTGGCAATGCCGAACCCCATCGAGCCAAGTCCAACTACGCCTACTTTCATGACCTGTGGTCCGCTTCGATTGGTCAAGTGTTGCTACCTCTAATCGCGGCTATTACCGCCTCGGTGACCTCCTGGGTTGTCGCAGTCCCGCCGACATCAGGTGTCAAGACCCCGGCTGCGCAGACCGTTTCGATCGCTTTCATCAGGCGGGAGGCCGCATCGATCTCCCCGAGATGCTCGAGCATCTGGCAGCCGGTCCAGAAGGCAGCAACCGGATTGGCGATACCCCTTCCGACGATATCGAAGGCCGAGCCGTGAATGGGTTCGAACATGGAAGGAAACCGTCGCTCTGGATCGATATTTGCCGTTGGGGCCACGCCCAGGCTGCCCGCAAGGGCTCCGGCAAGGTCAGAGAGGATGTCCGCGTGCAGGTTCGTCGCTACGATGGTGTCCAAGCTTTCGGGATACAATGTCATCCGGACGGTCATCGCATCGACGAGCATTTTGTCCCAGGTTACGTCGGCGAATTCTCGCGCAACCTCCGCCGCGATCTCGTCCCACATGACCATGCCGTGCCGCTGGGCATTTGATTTGGTCACGACAGTGAGCAATTTGCGGGGGCGGGACTGCGCCAATCGGAACGCATAGCGCATGATGCGCGTGACGGCGTGGCGCGTGAAGATGGCGACTTCGGTTGCAACTTCTTCCGGCATGCCGCGGTGGACGCGTCCGCCGTGCCCGGCATACTCACCTTCCGAGTTCTCGCGAACGATGACCCAATCGAGATCGCCAGGCCCCCTGCCGCGCAAGGGACCGGAGATACCCGGCAATATCCGCGTTGGGCGCACATTCGCGTATTGATCGAAGCCTTGGCAAATCGCCAGTCTAAGTCCCCAAAGAGTGATGTGGTCAGGGATCTGGGGGGCGCCGACCGCGCCGAAATAAATCGCGTCGTGGGTTTTAAGTTGCTCAAGCCCATCGTCCGGCATCATTTCGCCGTGGGTCTTGTAGCGCTCTGAACCCCAATCATAGCGCGTGACGTCAAGGCAAAAGTCGCCTGCCCGCCGGCTCAATGCCTCGAGCACTTCGAGCCCTGCGTCGATGACCTCAGGGCCGATCCCATCAGCCGGGATCGCGGCAATTGAATATTGTCGCATCACAGTGGCCGACTTCCGTACCTGGGCAAAGCGGCGGCTTCTTCCTCGAACCCGTAGACCGACTTCACTTCCAGATACTCTTCCAGCCCAAGTTCTCCCATCGAGCGCCCGATCCCAGATTGCTTATATCCGCCCATGGGTGTCACGGAATTGCTAGCCGCGCCGTTGAAGCTGACGCGCCCGGCGCGCAACCTGCTTGCGAATTCGTAGCCCTTCTTGCGGTCGCGACCGAAAACATATCCGCCGAGGCCATAGGGGCCGTCGTTGGCGATCTGCACCGCTTCCTCCTCGCTGGAATAGGGGATCACAACCAAGACGGGTCCGAAGATCTCTTCCTTGGCAATCGTCATATCTGGGCTCACGTCGACGAATACGGTCGGCTGCGTGAAATAACCCTGCTCGTGTCCATCGGGCCTGCCGAGGCCGCCGCAGACCATCCTGGCGCCCTCTTCCAGGCCATCTCGAATGTAGCCTTGGATGCCTTCGGATTGCGCTTGGTTCACAACCGGTCCCATCGTCGTGGTTGGATCGCGCGGATCTCCAATGCGAAATCGACCGACTTCGTCGAGCAGAAATGGGATCACGCGATCCATCTGGCTCTTGTGCACGAGCATGCGGCTTGGCGCGTGACACGATTGCCCGGTGTTGAAGAAGCAACGCTGTATGTTCCAGCGCGCGGCTCGCTCGAGGTCCGCGTCTTCGAGGACGATGTTGGCTGATTTCCCTCCGAGTTCCAGCGAAACGCGCTTCACAGTGTTGGCAGCCGCTTCACTGACCTTGATGCCGGCCCTTGTAGAGCCCGTAAACGAGATCATGTCGACGTCCTGATGCTCGGACAGCGCCTGGCCGACGACGCTGCCCTTGCCGAGTACCAGGTTGAAAACACCTTTTGGCACTCCGGCCATCTCGAACACGCGCGCAAGCATGACCGCGCTGACGGGAGACGCGTCCGAAGGCTTGAGGACCACGCTACAGCCCGCGGCAAGCCCGTAGATCGCCTTGATGGTTGGCGTCTGAACCGGCCAGTTCCAGGGCGACACAAGTGCGCAAACGCCGATAGGTTCGCGACGGATGATCGTATCGGCCAACTGCGTTTGAAAGCTGTAAGTTTTCAGGAGATCGCGAGCCACCTTCATGTGGCCAACCGGGCCAGTTGCCTGGGCTTTGGCACTAACCGGAATACCGACTTCCTGGGCCATCACATCGGCAATTTCGTCGACGCAGGTTTCGTAGGCGGAGATGATGCGGTCGAGCAATTCGATCCGCTCGATGGGTGTCGTCACCGAATAGCTTTCGAAGGCGCGTCGTGCAGCCGCAACAGCTTTGTCGACGTCCTCGGCGCTGCCACCGGTCGCCACCGAAGCGAAGGGCGTCTCCGTCGCGGGATCGATGAGCTCTCTGCGACCTGAATGGGCGGGGTCCACCCATGCGCCGTCGATATAATGTTGGCCGTAGTGTTCCATGATTGCCCTCTGCCGGCCTTTTCGTCAGAAGCTGTGCGTGTAGCCACCATCGCAAGCGATGGTTTGGCCGGTGATGAACGAGGCAGCCGGCGTGGTCAGAAACATGATAAGCCCTGCAAGGTCGGACGGCACGATGGTCCGCGGGATGCATTGGAGATCGATGTTGCGCTGGCGCACTTCGGGCGTCAGGTTCGTCATGCGCTCTTCGACCTCCGTCTCGACTGTGCCCGGGCGAATGCAGTTAACGGTGACCCCGTGCGGGCCGAATTCTCGGGCCAGCGAGTTGCTCATCCCGATCAGCGCCGATTTGGACGTCACGTAGTGAAGGTAGTTCTTCGTGCCGCGATGCACGGAGTCGGAAGAGATGTTGATGATGCGACCGAACGACTGCTTCTTCATCGTCTCGGCTACCGCGCGAGCGCACAGGAAAGCGCCCGTAATATTGACGTCCATGACACGCCGCCACTCTGCCAACGGGATCTGGTCGAAGGGTCGCTTTGCAAGGCTTGAGAAGAGCGAGGCGTTGTTGACAAGCGCGTCCAAGCGGCCGAATTCATCAACGACTGCCTTGACCATCGCGTTGACAGACGCTTCGTCGGCGACATCGACTGATATCGGTTTCGCCTTTAATCCTTCGGCTTGGATTTCGGCCGCAACTGCCTTGGCGCTAGCGGCGTTTACGTCTGCGATCACCGCAACCGAACCAGCCGCAGCGAACTGTCGAGCGAGTTCACGGCCGATTCCCTGGCCTGAGCCAGTGATCAGGACGACACGATCTTTCACGCTGAAGTCTCGCGCCTCTCGATTGACGCTAGACACCCGATCCTCGACATCGCTCGTATCCACCTGTGTTCCTCCAAACTTTCTGGCCGTCAGTGAGTTATGGTTCAGCTCCAACCGAGTTGGCAGCGGAACATACGAGCTACACTGCCGACCGCACGTGTCGCATTGTGAATTCACCGGAAAGCGTTCGCGGCGGCAGTTGCCGCGCTCATCAGGAAGCCAGTGTCGCTTCCCGCGGAGACGTATCGCCCTCCAATCGCAATCATCTCCCTGGCTATATCAGGCCGAGAGTTCAGCCCTCCGACGCCAAGATGCTTGCCCTTAGCCCGACAAGCCGCCGCTACATGGGCATAAGCTTCGCGAACCTTGGGGTGATCGAGCTGGCCCGGCACGCCGAGTGAGTTGCAAAGATCGTTCGTGCCGACCAGCAGCATATCGATGCCTTCAACCGAGGCGATTTCCTCGGCGTTTTCCACCGCTGTGACGGATTCGATCATGCCGGTCACAAGCGTCGATTCGTTCAGCCGCCGCATGACCTCGCCGGCAGGTCCACCGCGGAACAGAGTGTGAGGGCTGGTCGCCAGGAGAGAGCGGTCCCCTAAAGGCGAAAACCGCGCCGCCTCAACGACCTGCTCTGCCTCGGCCCGATTCTCGATATGGGGAACGATAATCCCTTGGGCCCCCGTTTCCAGCGTCCTGCCAATCTCCGCCTTGTCCTTGCCGGCGACGCGAACCATAGGCGTCACGCCGAGCGCAGTCGCTGCGATGCAGATCTGGCTCACCGTCTCCAGTGAGAAACTGCAGTGTTCCAGATCGACATAAAGGCAGTCGAAGCCTGCACTCTTCGCGATTGCCACTACTTCAACGCCGCGCATGAGCCGAACGACCATGCCGACGGCAAGTTCCCCTGACTCCATCTTGGTTTTCGCCAGGTTTTGCGGTGAGATTTCCAGACTGGGCATAAAGAATCCAAAAATGACAATGCAGTCGCGTCGCACTATCGCGCCGCTGAAGAGGCATTCGCTCAAGACTTTGAAGCCAACATGCGGAGGTATCAAGTGCTCCCCAAGCGCCATCGACGCCGGGAATAACAAGACGTTATAGCTACCAAACACTACGGATACGCACTGGCACTGTTTTGCGTTATTTGAGGGCAGCCAAATAACTTCGAACATGATGACGTAAGAGGAGCGAACATGCGTATCTCGGAAGCTGCAACTTCAGAGGGTGGCCGGGTTGGTTCAATGCGGGAAGGAACCCTCGATCAGAAGTTCCTTTTGCAGGGCGACGACGACTCGCCGAACAACTACCTACTCAACGTGGGCCTGACCGGATCTGGCGGTTGGGGCACACCTCGCCACCGGCACAATTTCGATCAGATTCGCTATGTCCTGAAGGGCAAGTATCCCGCCTCCCCCACCAAGATCATGGATGAAGGTTCGGTGGGTTACTTTCCCGAGAGCGTCCACTACGGACCGCAGGATCGCCCCGAGGGGTTGGAGATGATGGTGATCCAGTTTGGGGGAGCCAGCGGATCCGGTTTTTTGAGTACACCACGCAGGGAAGCTGCCAACGAAGCGCTGAAGGCCAAGGGCGAATTCAAGAATGGCGTTTTTACTTGGCTCGATGAAAAAGGCCAAAAGCACAACATGGACGGTTCTGCCGCCTGCTTCGAGGAAGCGACTGGCAAGAAGCTGGTTTTCGCACCGCCTCGCTATGACGACATCGTGCTGATGAACTCAGAGTCCTATGCCTGGATTGAGACCGAAGCCGCCGGCATCTTCACCAAGCTCCTGGGCACCTTCACCGAACGGGGAATTCGTATCAGCCTGATCAAGGTCGAAGCCGGCGCAACCTTCAACACCGGGACGCGATCGGCGATCGAAGTGCTTTTCATGAGCAAGGGCAAGGTCACGGTTGGCGGCAAGACCTACGGGGAGAAAACCGCGATCGAGTTGCTTCCGTCGGACAACCCCTTGAACATCGAAGCGCAGGACGAAGCTCTGTTCTTCTCTGTCACGTTGCCGAAGTTTTGACGGACGAACTTCCCTGGGAGCGACCTCCCGGATGGAGACAGCCTGTTTCCATCCGGCCTATTCTGAAACCTTCTCGTGGCAAAGCTCGAGCCCGATCTGCTCCACGCAGGACACGAGGTCGCGACGCGGCTGATCCATTTCGTATCCTTCGCGGAAGAATACCGCGATGTCGCGCTTCAGCGCCGGATCCTCGAACGGAAGCGAGAGCAAACGTTGTTCGGCCACCTCCGTTCGCACAGCATGGGCGGGGAGGAGCGCCAAATGGTCCGTTTCGGCCACCAGTGACTTCAGCAGCGATACGGATCCGCAGACCGTCACCTGCACAGGAAGCTCCACCTTCATCGTCCGCACAATGTTGTCCAGCACGGTATGTGTGCGTCGCGACGTCGGACTGATCCACGGATACCGGACGAGTTGCTCCCAGGTGAGGTCGGTGACTCCCTGCAGCGGATGATTGGGACTGGCAATGACGCACAGCGTGTCGCGAAACAAAACGCGCTGGCGGAGTCCGTCAAGCATATCGAAGACCTCGGTCAAGCCGATCACGAAATCGAAATCGCGGCGTAGCAATCCGGTCAGCAGGTCGATCTGCGCATTTTCAACCACCTGCAAACGGGCGTCCTGATAGGTCTCACGCCATCGGCTCAGCGCCAGCGGAATGATTCTACTGGCAAGGCTCGGCAAACTCCCGATGCGAATTGACTCCGCTTGGCCCTCAAGGATATTCCGAAGGTCGCGCTCCGCCAACTGGATTTCTTCGCGGATCAGCCTTGCGTAACAGTAGAGAATATCGCCCTGTTTTGTGGTGACGACGCCATTGGGCCCACGTTCGAGCAGCTGCATTCCTACAGATGCCTCCAGCCGGTCCATCGAAGTCGACAACGCCGGCTGTGATATCCCAAGCAGTTTGGCCGCGCGGTTCAGGCTGCCGTGCTCGATGATGGTCGCAAGGTAGAGCAGCTTCTTGGGATCGATCTCCATAAACTAAGCCTATCCTCCCTGTCCCGTGAAGGGGAGTCTTCGGGGAGACCGAAACTCACACCCTCGAGCGACGTTCGGCGATCGTCTTGGCCACCGTATAGCTTTGGTACATCTCCGGACCACCCTCGCGGCCGATACCGCTTTCACGATAGCCACCGAAGGGCGCGTCCGCTCCAGGGCTGGTAAAGACATTGACCGCAACAGAACCAACCTGAAGCTCCCGCGATAGATAGTCCGTCCGCTCGACCGAGTTTGAGAAGACGAACGCGGCCAAGCCCATGCTGAGGCTATTGCTGATCTCCAGAGCCTCATCCATCGAGGCGACCGGCGCGCATGGCGCGAGCGGGCCAAATGGCTCTTCATTCATGATCTTCGCCTCGAGGGGGACGTCCGCCAGCACCGTCGGTGCATAAAACCAACCGCGGTTTCCGACCCGACTGCCGCCGGTAACGACCCGGGCGCCTCGGGCCACAGCATCATGGACGAAATCCGCCATGGCGCCCAGGCGGCGATTGTTGGCGAGTGGTCCCATCTGCACGCCATCCGCAAAACCGTCACCGACCTTGAGTGCTCGGGCCTTGGCCGCCAGGCTGTCGACAAAGTTTTCATAGACCGACTCATGGACGAGAAATCGGGATGGCGCCGAGCAGAACTGTCCCGCCATCCTGAATTTCCAGTTGGTGGCAAGCCGCGCGACTTCCTCTGCATCGACGCCCTCATCGACCAATACAGGAGCGTGCCCCCCCAATTCCATCAGGACCGGCTTCATCGTCTCAGCGGCAAGGCGCGTCAGGTGCTTGCCCACTCCGATCGATCCAGTCAGCGTGACAAGACGTGTGATTGGAGACAGCACCAGAGTGCGTGATACTTCGTCCGGGTCACCGAAAACGACATTGAGGACGCCGGCGGGCAACCCTGCGTCGAGGAAACATTGCGCGAAAAGACAGGCGGTCGCGGGGGTTTCTTCGGCAGGTTTGAGAATGATGGAGCATCCCGCCGCCAGCGATGCGCTGATCTTTCGCGATGGTGCGCTCATCGGCACGTTCCACGGCGTAAAGGCCGCGACCGGGCCGATCGGTTCGCGCACAACGAATTGCTGGATGGGTGGATCGGTTGGAACTATGCGGCCGTAGAGGCGCCGGATTTCTTCCGCGTCCCAGTCGAGAAAGGTGGCGGATCTTTCAATCTCCGCCAGAGATTCGCTCAGCGTCTTGCCTTGTTCGAGGGTGAAAATCGGCGCGATTTCGGCTGCACGCTCCCGCACCACTGCCGCGGCACGGTGCATGATCGCGGCGCGTTCCGAAGGAGGCGTCTTGCGCCAGACCTCAAAGCCGCGGGCAGAGGACTTGAGCGCGTTTTGAAGGTCCTCCGCAGTCGCCTTGGGCACTTGTCCGAGAATGGACTCATCGCTCGGATTCTCAACGTCGCAAACTGGAGGACGGTCGTAGATCCACTCCCCATCGATCAGCAGGCCGATCCGCGGATAGATTGGTTTTGCCTTGACGTTCACGTTGCAGGGTCCTTTTCAGATTACCGTATTAAGTCCTTGCGGACCTGCCGGCGAAGCCGGTTCCGGAAGTCGACATTCGCGGCGTCACAGCTTCGCCGACAATCGCTGCACGACTTGCGTGCCCGGGATCACTTGAGACTGCCATCCAGGAAGGACAGCACCGCGTCCTCGGCGATCGCGGCACCACGCGCTCGCTGGCCCCAGGTTTGTGCACCGATATGCGGAGCCAAAATGACATTGGGCAAGGCGGCCAATCGTTCCGGAACGTTCGGCTCATCCTCAACGACGTCCAGCGCGGCCCCGGCAATGGCTCGGTTCTCCAGCGCTTCAATCAGCGCGTCGGTGTCAACGAGGCTTCCGCGAGCAACATTTACGAGCCGGCCTTTCGGTCCAAGCGCTTCAAGTTGGCTAGCTCCGATTACATGCCTGAGGCCGGGCGACGCAGGAACAGCGAGAACCAACACATCAGATGCGGCTGCCAGTGCAGACCATCCGTCATGCAGAGAGGCCCCCAAGCCGGCGTTGGACTGGCGATCGAGCGCGGCGAGTTTCATGCGCGAAGCCGTTGCCCGAGCCGCGATGGCCTGGCCAATCCGACCGCTCAGACCTGCGATGCCCATGGTCATGCCGACGACGCTATCCCCAAGGACGAAGCGCTCTTTGCGCCATTCTCCGCTGCGGGCAAACCTGTCGGCATTGACGAGGTTGCGACATAGCATGTGCGTGAATGCCATCGCCAAATCCGCTACATCGTCGGTCAGCGCCTCGCCGACACACCGCACCTGCACTTTGCGCTTTGACAATGCCTGTAAGTCGATGCGCTCCTGTCCCACCCCTTGCGATACGACGAAACCAAGATTGGGCAAGGCGTCCGCGATCTCGCCACTGCAGCCGCGTGTCGCGCTGGTCATCAGAACCCGCACGTCGGCGCGGTCCGCCTCTGGCAAGGCCGGAATCTCCTCCGGGCTGGCCACGACGCGCACCAGACCCAGGCCTTCCAATCGAGGGTAAGACATGCCTGCGAGGGCAGGAAAAGCAATGACTGAATACATTCGTCTGATGTCCGGCCGCGCCGTTCTTTAAACAGAACCGGAAACTATCGGTCCCCCTTTTCAACGGCAACAAACGTTGGAGACGGAAGAGAAACGGCCATAGCTTTTTGTTATATCCATTGGATCAAAGTGGATCGGCAAAGAGCTTAACGAGCTTGCACGCCAGCGGTATCGGGGCTCGAAACGTCGACTTCGACTTTGAAGATTGCGCTATTGCGTTTTCCAGCGGCCATATCTTCTTCTGTACCGATGAAGGTAGTCGCAAAGAGCGTGCTCCCGTCGCTGCCTCCCAATGTGCATGAGATGCCGGACCCGGCGAACTTGAACCGGTGGGTGATTTCCCCGCCGTCGAGAACGCGCACAAACTCGCCCGTATTGCAGATTCCGACCCAGATTGCGCCTTGCGCATCAGCACAGAGGCCGTCCGGCTGTCGCGAGCCTAGATCGGCGAACATCCGCCGATTGCTAAGGTTTCCGGCCACATCAATATCGAACGCCGTGAGCCGCCCCTCCCACGTTTCGGCGACGATCAACGTTCGCCCTTCATTGATGACAACTGATCCGTTTGGAAAGTCGATATTGTCAGCAACCGTCACGACGGTCCCGCCGGGATCCACGCGATGGAGCCAGGTTGGTTTGCGAGGTTCGCCTGCAACAAAATCATAGCCGAAATTGCCGACGTAGATGCGGTCCTGCGGGTCCACGGCGAAGTCGTTCAGCCATCCTGTCGCATGGTTCGACAGGTCGGCATATTCACTGAGCTTGTCGCCATCGAGGCGAAGCAGCCTACAATCCTTGGCCGAGACGATGATCAGCGTTCCGTCCGCCAGAAATCCCAGCCCCGAAGGACGGTTCGGCACATCGAACACCCTCCGGCGTTGTCCTTCGGCTGTGAGCGCGTAGACCTTGTGGTCGAAAACATCGGACAGCCAGAGCAGTCCCTGGTGCCACTTTGGCGCCTCCAGGAACATGAAATCCTGGGCGACGAGCTGTGGTTCAAGTTCGATCATTTCATTCACCGGCGTCCGCAGACACTCATCACTCACCAGCCCCCGTCGCAATGAATGTCTTGTCCCGTAATGAGGTCGGCGTGGGAAGATGAGAGGAAGATCGCGAGGTTTGCGATGTCGACCGGCTCGATCCTGCGCTTCAGACTTTGACGTTCAAGAATCCATTGGTGATATTTCTCACGATTTTCGCCGAAATGCCGCCACTCGGCTTCAGACACGACCGCGCCAGGTGAGATGCCGTTCACATTGATTCCATGGTGCCCAAGTTCGCGCGCCATTGACTTGATGAGCCCGTACATGGCGCCTTTGGAGGCGACATAGGGGACGAAGCCCTCCCAATGTCCTGTGAGGGTCAGCGACGTCAGGTTGACGATCTTGCCGTAGTTCTTCCGCTTCATGTGTACGCTGCAAGCGCGCGAAATCACGAAGGCGGCCGAGGAGTTGATCCGAACTTCTTGCTCGTATTCTTCAATCGAGAACTGCTCATGCGGCTTGTTGACGACGAACGCTGCATTGTTGACCAGAACGTCGATCCCGCCGACCTCCTCCGCCAGCGCGGTAACCGCTTTCTCGGTTCCCGCCAGATCGTTGAGATCGCATCCGAAGTAACTCACGCCTTCGCCAAGCTTGGCAAGTGTCGCGTCAACGTCCGACATTTCCGGGCGATCGGCGGCGATCACTCTCGCTTCTTCTTCGCAATAGCGCTTCACCAAGGCCTGTCCGATCGTGCCGAGGGCGCCAGTGATCAGAACCGTCTTGCCAGAGAGAATTCCCATGCTGCCTCCAGACAGATAGCTAGCGTAGCGGTCCTTTGCGGGCCGCAGATCCTGCAAAAAATGCGCGGCGCCAAACGCCGATTTGCTTAGAAAGCGCCAAGGGCGAGAACGCGTCCGCAGCTTCAACCTAACGCGAACGTTCAAACCGCTCTTCCCATCCCAACCCGCACATGACTGCGATTGGACGGGGTGGAAGTTTCCATCTTCACATCAATTTTGAAACCGCAAAACGCACGCGAGCGGCCTCGCATATAATTTTGGATTATATATCACTCAGACGAAGTCGACATGGGAAATGATAGATCGCCCGGAACGTGGCATTGAGATGCGGCCTCCGATTAATGTGGCCGTCGTCCAATCTGAATGCAGGCCCTACGATGTCTGATGTCCCTGATCTTGTACACGTTCTGGCTGATCATACGGTCCAACTCAGCTACGATGATGTTCCTTCCGATGCGCGCGAGGCGGCCAAAAAGTCCCTTTTGGACACGATCGGGGTCATGTTGGCGGCGAGTGGCCTGGAGCCGGCCGTACACGGCGTCATCGATATCATTCGAGAGAGTGCTGGAGCACCACAGTCCACGGTGCTCGGCTTGCCAGGCAAAGTCCCTGCCCTCTCGGCAGCGTTAGCCAATGGCGCCCTGGCGCATTGCCTTGACTATGACGACCAAACTCCGTGGGGGCAGCATTCTGGGAGTTCAATCGTTCCTGCCGTCTTAGCGGTCGCCGAACGGCAGGGCGGCGTGTCGGGAAAGGAATTGATAGCAGCGATCGCGGCAGGACAGGACATTTTCGCGCGCTTGCGCTGCAACGTAGGTTGGAAAAAGGACTGGAACCTCTCAACAGTGTTGGGAGTGTTTGCCGCAACCGCCGCAGCGGCAAGGGTGATGTCGCTGTCTCCTAAGCAGACCGCCGATGCTCTCGCTATCGCAACGATGCAGTCGAGCGGCATCATGGAGATGGTTGCAGGCCGGGGTAGTGATCTGCGCGGTCTCTATGCCGGGTTTTCAGCCAGGGGAGCCGTTCTCGCGGCAATGATGGCTGAACGCGGAATTACAGGCATCGATAAGGCTTTCGAGGGTGAATACGGTTTTATGAGAACGTATTTCAACGGCCAGTATGACCGTCAGGCGATCGTCCGGAACCTCGGCTCCGAGTTCCTTGGCAGCGGAACGCTTTACAAACGCTGGCCGTGTGTCGGAACGGCGCATAGCCATATGAAAGCGGCTATCGACATCATGACGGAAAACGATCTGCAACCCGAACAGATTTCCGAGATCCGACTGCACGTTGGAGACTACCATGACCTGATGTGCCAACCTTTGGAAGAACGCCGCGCGCCGGCGACCTTGGCAGATGCGAAGTTCAGCCTGCCATTCCTGGTTTCTGTCGCGATTGTCCGTCGTGGCATGAGCGTCAAGGATTTTTCCTCCGTCGGCCTGTCCGACCACGAGGTGCTGGCCGTTGGACGCAAGATGCATCTCATCAGCGACCCAGCGCTGGACTGGAAATTGGAACTTCCGTTGGGTCGGGTCCAAATCCTGGCGCGGGATGGAAGGTCTTGGGTCCGGGAGGGAATTGCCGTGCCCGGCAATTCCGACAATCCCCTGTCGTGGGATGACATATGCGCAAAATTTAGGGAATGCGCTTCGGTCAGCATGACCCCTGTCGCCGCGACCAAGATTCTGCGCGCAGAATCCCTGGCTCGCTCCCTCGAGGAGTTGCCGGACGCAAGTGAGTTGATCCGCGCCGCAGCCTGACGTCACCCGAAACGAGAAATCTATATGCCGGCGGTTTGCCCACCGTCGACGACCATCGCATGACCCGTGACGAAGCCGCCCGCATCCGAGCAAAGCCAAAGCACCGTTCCAGCAATCTCCTCCGGTCGCCCCATGCGCCCAACCGGCTCCTGCTTGATAATTCGAGCTCTGCCTGCCTCGGTGTTGCCTGTGTAGCGGGCAATCATCGGAGTATCGATGATACCCGGACAAATCGCATTCACGCGAATACCTTGGTCCGCATATTCGAGTGCAGCAGCCTTGCTCATCGCGGTGACACCGAACTTTGAAGCGCAGTAGGCGGATTGTTGGCGGATGGCGAGCACGCCGGCGCCTGACGACGTATTGACGACGGCGCCGCCGCCGTTGCCGAGCATGATTTCGATCTCGTATTTCATGCAGAGAAAGACACTTTTGAGATTCACGGAAATTACCCGGTCAAAGAGATCTTCCGAAATGTCCGCGATCATTGTGCCTGGCTGTTCGATGCCAGCATTGTTGAAGGCAGCATCGAGGCGTCCGAAGGTTGCTACCGTCAGGTCGAGAGCGGATTTGACATCCGAGGCTTTTGTCACGTCACACACGATCGAGAGGACCTTGCCGCCGAATCCCTCGATTTCGGCCACAGTGCCCTGGAGGCCTTCTTCGCTGATATCTGCTACGGTCACTGCCGCGCCGGCACGGGCGAAGGCCACGGCCGTTGCACGACCGATGCCGCTGCCGGCGCCAGTAACAAAGGCGACTTTTCCGACAAAATCGACGAGCGGTATGTTGGTCATGTCTTGTATTCCATTCTGATGCGTTCGAGATCGCTCATGTCCGAGCTTCAGCCGCCCGTCTTGGACTTGGCCTTGTTGCCGCCAACGGTGTAGATAGCGGCTGCGGCAACGACCACCATGCCTTCGATCAGGCCCTGCCAGTTCGCGCCGAGATTCATGATGTTGAACCCGTTGGTCAGGGAATAGAGCAGCAAAGCGCCAGCGAGGGTCTTCACGACACTGCCCGCGCCGCCGAATAGCGATGTGCCGCCCAGGATTGCCGCCGCGATAACGGTCAGCTCTGCACCTTGCAGGCCCGCCGGATTGATCGAACGCAAGCGGCTCGCGAAGAGGATTCCGGCAAGGCCCGCAGTGGCACTGCAGAATACGAACGCCAACAGCTTGTAGCGTGTGACATTGATGCCGGAGAGGCGGGCTGCTTCGGGATTGCCTCCAGATGCGTAAATGCGACGTCCCACCATTGTGTAGCCTAGCGTAAACCAGACGGCGCCCGAAAATAATCCCATATAGATCACGGGATTGCGTAAAACCAACTCTCCGCCGCAAGCCCAAGCGACGAGGAGAAACGCAGCTCCCCCTGCCGCCGTGCCAATTGAGACCGGCCGCAATGCGCCACCGGCACTGTAGGCCTTGAACAAGCCAGATGCGCCAAGGACTAAAAGCAGGATACCGGCGACCAGCAACAGCCAGAACACGTCGTGGCTACCGCCCTCAACGGCCTTCATCGTTGCGACGACCGCGGGATCAGATGCCGAAAGTGAGCGACCATCGGTATAGATGAGGACGAGACCGCGTACGGCGGTCATGGTGCCAAGTGTCACGATAAATGCGTTTATCCCGACATACTGAACGATGACACCGTTGATCAATCCTATGCCCATCGCCCCGGTCAGCGCCAATGCGGCAGCGGGCCAGAACCCGATCGCATCGGCATTGCCTATCAGCAGAACCGCCGCAAATGCCGCCACCGAGGCGACGGATAGATCGAAGTTGCCGCTGATAAGCACCACCGTCATGGCCACGGCCATGATGGCGATGAGGGAAGATTGGTAGATCACATTGGAAAGATTAAGCACGCTCAGATAGTTCGCGCGTCCTAGATAGGTCGTGACGATCGCAAGTGTGATGATGAGTAGAAATAAGGCGTAGTATACGCCCATCTCGCGAAGGCCTAACAAACGACGCCAATCCGTTTTCGGCAGGTTCGTTGCGGAAACCTGCGACATGTTATTATTTTGCGACTGGGTATAGCCTGCTGTGTTCATCGCTTTTCTCGCTGTCACTCAGGAGTCGATTGGGAGGTTTGAGGCTTCAGGGTTTGCACTTTGCCCGCCCGCCAGCAGCAGTAGTTCGGTCTCTGTCGTCTCGTGGATCTTTCGCTCGGCAATGCACCGCCCATCTCGCATGACAAGGATCCGGTCGGAGACGGCAAGAAGCTCTTCAAACTCCGACGACACAATGATGACCGATTTGCCCTCCCCCGCGAGTTGACGGACCAGGCGCAAAATCTCGGTCTTGGCGCCGATATCGATCCCCGCCGTGGGTTCATCCAGAAGGAAAAGCTTCACGTCGCTGAAAAGCCACTTGGCGATGGTGACCTTCTGGGCGTTCCCTCCGCTCAGTTCTTTCACAAGGATTTCCGGGGAATCCGCTTTGATCGAGAGCAAGCGGATAGCTTCCCAACCACGCTCGCGCTCGCGCTGAGCCACGGGAAGAGAATTGAAAACAGATACTCCCTGCAGGGCCGGGAGAGATACGTTGCGCCAGATCTCAAAGTCGGGGACGAGGCCTTGAGCCATACGATCTTCAGGCACCAGGCCGATGCCGGCCTTAACCGCGGCGCCGGTGTTTCGAGGTAGGCTCTTGCCGTCGACAACGACTGAGCCGGTCGCGTACTTGTCAGAACCATAAATCGCGTGAAGCAATTCGCTACGACCCGAACCGAGCAGGCCAGCGACGCCGACGACTTCGCCACGCGCAACATCAAAAGACGTGGCAGAGAGCTTGCCCGGCGAGGCGAGTTCACGCACCCGCAAGGCAGGGTCTTGGTTCGCGGAAACCGGCTCAAGGGTATGGCGCTGCTGTGCCTCGTGCTCTAGGGCGACGATCTGCTTTCCGACGATCGCTTCCGCAATCTGGTTCTCGTCCAGATCGGCCGTTGCGGCCCGCAGCACGGCCTTGCCGTCACGGAGCACTGTTACCTCGTCGGTGAGAGACATCACTTCGTCGAGAAAATGCGAAACGAACAGGATGGCCTTGTTCTCTCCTTTGGATAGGAGCCTCACCGTTGCATAGACCAGTTCCCGTTCTTCCGACGCCAGCGAAGCGGTCGGTTCGTCCATCACGATCAGATCCGCGCCCGTGCCAAGGGCTTGAAAGATGGAAACCATCTGCCGTGCCCCTATAGACAAGGAGCCGACCAATTCGCCCGGATCCAACCGGTACCCGATGCGCTTGCATAACTCTTCGAACTGAAGCCGAGAGCTGGAGGAGCGTCGCCAACGACCGTGGCTCCCGAGGAAAACATTCTCCAAAACGGAAAGAGTTGGAACCAGCGGGATGTGTTGATGGATTGTCGCGACACCCATGTCGTTGGCGGCTTTGGGACTATCCCAGGAAACGGGCTGACCCCGCCAGATGATTTCCCCTAGCGTGGCGCGGTAGGCGCCGGAGAGGATTTTGATAAGAGTAGACTTGCCGGCGCCATTGGCGCCCAGCAAGCCATGCACCCTGCCCGGCCTGATATCGAGATCGACGCCGCGCAGCGCCAGCGTCCCGTTTGGGAACGCTTTTGCGACGCCACGCAATTGCATGATCGGCTGGTCAAGGTGCATGGATCGATGCTCCCGAGATAGGATCGCTGCGACAGCTATCCTACCACTGCTCCGGACAATCGTTGATCTTGTCCTTTGTGATCTGGGGCATGTCGTAGCTGACGAAACGAGCCTTGGGCGTATCGGGCTTGGTCGCTGCTTCATACATGGCCTGGAACATCAGCTTCCCGAGCAGCTTCGGCCGGGTGCAGACGGACCCGTACATCTCGCCGGTTAGAATGGCGTCGTGGCCAAGCTTGGAACCGCCGCCCGTGGCAATCAGCGTAGCTTTCGAACTCGCAGCAC
>NZ_RZOF01000220.1:0-10822 GCF_003998955.1 Mesorhizobium sp. M4B.F.Ca.ET.017.02.2.1
CGCCGAACAGAATGCCGCAGTGGTCCTGCCCGAACCATTCGTCAGATGGTTCGCTGAAAAGGGCTGGGCGCCGCGTGCCCATCAGCTCGAGCTTTTGGCGCGGGCTCAGGCCGGCCAGTCGGTGCTGCTGATCGCGCCGACCGGCGCCGGCAAGACGCTGGCCGGCTTCATGCCCTCGCTCACCGAGCTCGCCAACCGTCCCAGGCGGAAACCCGGCCAGGCGCATCGCGGCATCCACACGCTCTACATCTCGCCGCTCAAGGCGCTCGCCGTCGACATCGAGCGCAATCTCGGCAAGCCGGTCGAGGAGATCGGCCTGGGTGTAACTGTCGAGACGCGCACCGGCGACACGCCCTCGCACAAGCGCCAGCGACAGAAGCTGGCGCCGCCCGACATCCTGCTCACCACGCCCGAACAATTGGCGCTGCTGATCGCGGCCGGCGACGCCCGGCGCTTCTTCGAGGATCTGCGCTATGTCGTGCTCGACGAGCTGCATTCGCTGGTGACTTCGAAGCGCGGCCATCTCCTGGCGCTCGGCCTGGCTAGGCTGCGCAACTTTGTGCCCGGACTGCAGACGATCGGATTGTCGGCAACGGTGGCCGAACCGGACGAGTTGCGGCGCTGGCTGGTCAGCCAGAATCCACCCGATGACATGGCCGAATTGATCGTCGTCACCGGCGGCGCCAAGCCGGAAATCTCCATCCTCGATTCGGAAGAGCACGTGCCGTGGGCGGGACATTCCGCCCGTTACGCCACGCCGGAGATCTATCGCGAGATCAAGCGCCACAAGACGACCTTGCTGTTCGTCAACACCCGTAGCCAGGCCGAGCTGCTGTTCCAGGAATTATGGCGGGTCAATGAGGACACGCTGCCGATCGCGCTGCACCACGGTTCGCTGGATGTCGCGCAGCGCCGCCGCGTCGAGAAGGCGATGGGCGAGAATGCGCTGCGCGCCATCGTCGCCACCTCGACGCTCGATCTCGGCATCGACTGGGGCGATGTCGATCTGGTCGTTCATGTCGGCGCGCCGAAGGGGGCCAGCCGGCTGGCGCAGCGGATCGGCCGCGCCAACCATCGCATGGACGAACCGTCGAAAGCGATCCTGATCCCCGCCAACCGCTTCGAGGTGCTGGAGTGCCGGGCGGCCCTCGACGCCAACTATCTTGGCGCGCAGGACACGCCGCCGCTGGTCGATGGCGGGCTCGACGTGCTGGCCCAGCATGTCCTGGGTTGCGCCTGTGGCGCGCCATTCCACGCCGACGCGCTGTTCGAGGAGGTCAGATCGGCGGCGCCTTATGCCAGCCTCGACCGGCCGACATTCGACCGGGTGATAGATTTCGTCGCCACCGGTGGCTACGCCTTGAAGAACTACGAGCGCTACGCCCGCATCCGCCTGAACAAGGACGGGATGTGGCGCGTATCCAATCCTCGCGTCGCCCAGCAGTACCGGCTGAACGTCGGCACCATCATCGAGGTGCCGGCCCTCAACGTGCGCTACGTGCAGGCCGGCAGCAAAGGGTCGGCTTCGCGCGGCGGCCGGGTCCTCGGCAAGATCGAGGAGGCGTTCCTGGAGACGCTGACTCATGGCGATACCTTCATGTTTGCCGGGAAGGTGCTGCGCTTCGAAGGCATTCGCGAGAATGAATGCTTCGTGTCGAACGCGCCCGGCAGCGATGCCAAGGTGCCCTACTATGGCGGCGGCAAGTTTCCGCTTTCGACCTATCTCGCCGAGCAGGTGCGCGCCATGCTGGACGATCCGCGGCGTTGGAAGAAGCTGCCGGAGCAGGTCGCCGACTGGCTGCGTTTCCAGGCCGACAAGTCGGTGCTGCCCAAACGCGACGATCTCCTGATAGAAACTTTTCCGCGCGGCAACCGCCACTATCTGGTCGCCTATCCGTTCGAGGGCAGGCTGGCGCACCAGACGCTCGGCATGTTGCTCACCCGCCGGCTCGACAGGGCGGGCGCCAGGCCGCTCGGCTTCGTCGCCACCGACTATGCGCTTGCCATATGGTCGCTGGCCGACATGGGCATGATGTTCAGGGCGAAAAGACCTTCCTTGCCTACCCTCTTCGACCAGGACATGCTGGGTGACGATCTCGAGGCGTGGTTCGCCGACAGTTGGCTGCTGAAACGCACCTTCCGCAATTGCGCGCTGATCTCGGGACTGATCGAGAAACGCCACCCGGGCAAGGAGAAGAGCGGCCGCCAGGTCACCGTATCTACCGATCTCGTCTATGACGTGCTGCGCAGCCACGAGCCCGATCATATCCTGCTGCAGGCGACGCGTGCCGATGCGGCGACTGGTCTGCTCGATGTCAGCAGGCTTGCCGAGATGCTCTCGCGCATCAAGGGTCGAATCGTGCATAAGAATCTCGAGCAGATATCGCCGCTTGCCGTGCCGATCATGCTCGAGATCGGCAAGATGCCGGTGCATGGCGAAGCGGACGAAACACTGCTGATGGATGCGGCGACGCTGGTCGAGGAGGCCATGGGGCCCGGAATGAGCGAGGCATGAATTTTTCGCTGACACGCGTATCGCTGATTGCCGAGGCCGATCTTGTCGGCATCGCCGGCGAACGCGCGGTCTGCGATCCGCGCGGCGTGCTCTACTTCCCCGATCTGCGGGTGCTCGCGGTGTCGGATCTGCATCTGGAGAAGGGCTCCTCCTTCGCCAGGCGCGGCGCGCTGATCCCGCCCTACGATACGGGTGCGACGCTGCTCAGGCTGCAGGCGGTGATCGCCGATTACCAGCCGGCGATCGTCATCAGCCTTGGCGATTCTTTCCACGACGGCGGCGGCGCGGCGCGTATGCATGAAAGCTTTCGCGAGCGACTGGAAAGCCTGATCGCCGGCCGCGACTGGTTCTGGATCGCCGGCAACCACGATCCGGACGCGCCGGCCGACCTGCCCGGCGAGACCGTGCGCGAGCTTGCCATCGGGTCTCTCCTCTTCAGGCACGAGCCGTCCAAGGTGCGCGTGGAGGGCGAGATATCAGGCCACCTCCATCCTTGCGCCCGGATCGTCCAGCAAGGGCGCTCGGTGCGGCGGCGCTGCTTCGCCGCCGACGGCGGCCGCATGATCATGCCGGCCTTCGGCGCCTATACCGGCTCGCTCAACGTGCTCGACCGCGCCTATGCCGGCCTGTTCCGTCGCGAGACGCTGATGGCCTATATGCTCGGCGCCGAGCGCATCTTCGCCATTGCCGGCTCGATGCTGCGGCCGGGCTGAGCTGAAAATTGCTTTAGGGTAGCATCACGGTTGCGCCGGTCGTCTGCCGCGCTTCGAGCCGGCGATGCGCTTCGGCCACTTCGGCGAGCGGCATCCGGGCGTGCACGGGGATTTTCACGGCACCGCTCAGCACGACGCGGAAGAGTTCTTCGCTCATGGCGACGACGTCCTCGCGCCTGGCGAGGTGATGGAACAACAGCGGCCAGGTGGCGAACAGCGAGCCTTTCTGCATCAGCAGCATGATGTCGAACGGCGGGATCGATCCTGCCGCCGTGCCGAAGCTGACAAAGGTGCCAAGGGGCCGCAGGCAATCGAGCGAGGCCGGAAAGGTCGCCTTGCCGACGCCGTCGTAGACGACGTGACAGCCTTGGCCATCAGTGATCTCCCTCACCCGCGCGGCAAAGTCTTCCCTGCCATAGTCGATGACATGGTCGCAGCCATTGGCGCGCGCGAGTTCAGCCTTCTCAGGCGAACCGACGGTGCCGATGACGGTGGCGCCGAGATGCTTCGCCCATTGCGTCAGGATGAGGCCGACGCCGCCCGCCGCGGCCTGCACGAGGACGGTGTGGCCCGCCTCGACGCGAAACGTGCGGCGCAGCAGATATTGCGCCGTCAGCCCCTTCAGCATCATCGCCGCGCCGGTCTCGAAGTCTATGGCGTCGGGCAGATGGACGACAAAATGCGCCGGCACGATGCGTTCCTCGGCATAGGCGCCCAGCGTCTCGACATAGGCGACACGATCGCCGGGCGCGAAGCCGCTCACCCCTTCGCCGACGGCGACGATCTCGCCGGCGCCTTCATTGCCCGGCGTGAATGGCAAAGCGGACGGCGCATATTCGCCGGTGCGGAAATAGATGTCGACGAAGTTGAGGCCGACCGCCCGGTTGCGCACGCGGACCTCGCCGGTTCCGGGCTGGCCGATGTCGACATCTTCATAGGCAAGCACATCTGGGCCGCCATGGCGGTGGACGCGGATCGCTTTCATGGATTTCTTCCTTGCGCTGTCTCGTGGCAGGGAGATAGCGCGTGGCGCGATATCATTGTAGGCTGATATCCATGACATCAGAGTTCAAGGATCATGATATCTGACCAGATTGGCATCGACCTTCTTCGCACCTATGTGGCGGTCTGCCGGCAGGGCAGCCTGAGCAGGGTCGCGGCGCAGACCGGCAGAACCCAATCGTCGCTGAGCATGCAGATGCGGCGGCTCGAAGGATTGCTGCAACGGCACCTGTTTCAACGCACCGGCCGCGGCGTCGTGCCAACCGCGGAGGGGGAACTTTTTCTGGGATACGCGACCCGCATCCTGGCTCTGGGCGACGAGGCGGTGGCGCGCCTGCAGCAGGCCGGCATAGGCGGCGGGGTGCGTATCGGCCTCGCCGAGGAGGTCACGACGGCGGCGCTGTCGGCAGCGCTCGGGCGGCTTCATCGCACCTATCCCGATATCAGCATTGACGCGACGGTCGAGCACAGCGTCGCGCTGGGACGGCTTTGGAGTGAGGATGCGCTGGACGTCATGATCGCCCCGACGTCCGTCGTCGCGGCCGATGCCCTGACGACGTGGAACGTCGAACTGCAGTGGGTCTGCGCACAGGACTACGAGCTGGATGCGGAGCGGCCGCTCGATCTCGTCGCCTTTGGCGCAACCTGCCCTTGGCGCAGGCGTATGATCGAGGCGCTGCTTGCCGCCGGCAGGGAGCACAGGATCGGCTTGTCGTGCCAGAGCGTTACCGGCCTACAGGCAGCGATCGAGAATGGGCTGGGCGTCGGTCTGCTTTCGCCCGAATCGGTGCGCCCCGCTTCGATGCGGGTGCTCAAGACATCGGCTGGCGTTCCCGAGACGCTCACAGTCCAATACGGTCTTTACGCACACGACCGACGGACAGCCGTCGTCGATGCCGCGATCGAAATCTTGCTGAAGGACTTGCCGGCGGCGTCACGGGCACGGGCCGCATGACGGAGAGAACGCGCTACCGGCCGTAATAGAGGGTGACCGTGTGCTTCGCCTCGGCGAAGAACAGCCAGCGCTCGACCAGCATGCCGGCGAGCTGGAGCAGAGCGGCGATCACCGAGAGCACAGCGGCAGCCGGCCAGGTCAGAACGAATGCTCCGGCAAGCAGCAGGGCCGGTAAGGCAAA
The DNA here is from genome assembly GCF_003998955.1 of Mesorhizobium sp. M4B.F.Ca.ET.017.02.2.1. Taxonomy (NCBI): domain Bacteria; kingdom Pseudomonadati; phylum Pseudomonadota; class Alphaproteobacteria; order Hyphomicrobiales; family Phyllobacteriaceae; genus Mesorhizobium; species Mesorhizobium sp. M4B.F.Ca.ET.017.02.2.1. The sequence goes on from NZ_RZOF01000220.1 coordinate 5,367, forward strand.
GGCCAGGACCTGCGTGATCTGCCGCAGCTTGGCGGCATGTTTGCGCGCGATGCGAAAACCCATTTCCTTGAGCAGATAGTTTTCCTCGGTATGCGGCCACTCGAGCGACCGCACCGTGCCGCCGGCAAGGCCGGTCGCGGTGTTGGCGGTAGTCGGGATTTCCAGTTCGTCGTTGTGCCGCCACGTCGCCAGCTTCCAGCCCCAGCCGAGCAAGGTTAGGACCAGCGCGAACGCCAGCACGGCTCTCGATCCGCCACCGAAACCCTGCAGCAACGCGTTGAAAAGCACGCCGCCGGTCATCGCCGAGAAGATCAGATAGCCGGGCAGGGTGAAGCGGCTATGCCACTGCGCGATCGGCTTCAGCGAGGCATAGATCATGCCTGTGGTGCAGACCGTGGCGACCGCGCCGACAGCCGCCAGCAATCCGGCGACCGCCACCCAGCCGCCGCTGCGGCCCAAGAACACCCAGCCGATGCCGAACAGTCCCGCCGGGATGAAAGTCGCCACCGATGAGACCCCCTCGCGCGACAGCCAGGAACTGCGCCATTGCGAGAACGCCCGCCAGGCGCGCTCCGGTCGGCCGAGATGGCCGGCCGACGACAGAAGGCCGGCCGCGATCAGGCCGAGCGCCAGTCCCATGCCGACGAGCCCGAGCCAGAAGTCGGGTTCGACAAAGCCCAGCCCGCCGAGCACGCCAAGCAGCGCCAGCAGGCCGTAGCCGGCGCCTGTGGCAGTGGTGAAGAAGACGACGGAGAAAGCGGGATGCATGGCCGGGATGCTAGTTCGAAAGCATGCGGTCGATCCAGCCGAGGAAGCCGCCTTCGGCCCGCACCGGCTCCAGCGCCGGCGCCGGCACCTTGGCGGCGCGTTCCGTATGGGCGCGCGGCGGCAGATACTTGTTGGCCGGGCGGTAGCCGAGTTCCGGCATCAGGTCGACGCCGCCGCGCGCCGTCACCAGCTGCGACACGGCTGATGCCGGATCGCCGAGATCGCCGAAATGCCGGGCGCTGGTCGGGCAGGCCGCCACGCAGGCCGGCACGCGGTCCTCCTCGGCCAGATTGTCGTTGTAGATGCGGTCGACGCAGAGCGTGCATTTCTTCATCACGCCGACCTGCGTGTCGAACTCGCGCGCGCCGTAGGGGCAGGCCCAGCTGCACAGTTTGCAGCCGATGCATTTGTCCTCGTCGACCAGCACGATGCCGTCCGACGCCCGCTTGTAGGAGGCGCCCGTCGGGCAGACGGTGACGCAGGCCGGCGTCTCGCAATGCAGGCAGGAGCGCGGGAAGTTGACGGTGCGCCCGCCCATCTCGGTCGTGTGCTCATAGGCGTGCACGCGGTTGAACCAGACGCCGTCGACATGCCCGCCATAGGGATCGATATCGGTCAGCGGCGCCATATGGCCGCCGGTGTTCCACTCCTTGCAGGCGGTGACGCAGGCCTGACAGCCGACGCAGGTGTCGAGGTCGATCACCAGGCCGAGTTTCTTGTCGGTTTGCGCGGGAAGGCAGGTCATTCGGCGGCTTCCCTCTTCATGCGGAATTCGGCGCCGTACTGAAGCATGTCAGGCGAGGGCTGGAAGCGCGGCGGCTCCCGGAAGCGCTCGAACTGCGGCTCGGTGAAGCCCGCTTCCTCCGCCGCGCATTTGACAATCCGCACCCGGACGTCGAACCATGCCGCCTGTCCGGTCACAGGGTCGGAGTTCGAATAGCGCTTGCCGCTGGCGTCCGCCGCGGTCTGGTCGCCGATGATGTGGTTGAGCAGGAAGCCGCGATTGCTCTCCGCCGCATCATCCTTCAGCCCCCAGCTGCCGCGCCGCTTGCCGATGGCGTTCCAGGTCCACACCGTGTCGGGGTTGACGCCGTCGACCAGCTTGATCTGTCCCTTCACCCGGCCGTTGACGCTCTCGATCCATACCCAGTCGTCGTCGACAAGGCCGAGATCGGCGGCGGTCTTGGCATGCACGAACAGCCGGTTCTGGCTGGTGATCTGCCTCAGCCACGCATTCTGCGAGCCCCAGGAATGGTACATGTGCATCGGCCTCTGCGTCAGCGCATGCAGCGGATATTGTTCGAGGTCGACGGCGTCTTCCTCGAATGGCGCGTACCAGAACGGCAGCGGGTCCATGTAGGCTTCGATGCGGCCGCGTTCCGCCTCCGGCGGCTGCACTGTCCCATGGCCGCGCGCGGCCAGCCGGAAGCGCTGCATCGGCTCGGAATAGAGCTGGAAGACGATTGGCTCGGCCTTGGCGATGAAGCCCATCTCAGCCGCGAAGTCGAGATAGGCGCGGTTGCCCATCTTGTAATAGCGCTGGTCGGCGGAAAAATCGTGGTGCCAGAAGCCGCCATTGTCGATGTAGCGCTGCAATTGATCGGGATTGGCTTCGCCTCTGCCGATCGAGCTTCCGTCCTTGCCGCGCCAGCCGGCGAGCGGACCGATGCCGGGCGTGCGCTCGTGGTTGACGATGTAGTCGGCATAGTCGCGGTACTTGGGCGAGCCGTCGGCGTTGACGAAACCGGGCAGGCCGAGCCGCGCGCCGAGCTCGATCATCACCGACTGGAACGGCCTGACGTCGCGGTCAGGCTCGACGACGGGATGGCGGATTGCGTCACCAGGCCCGTCGGCATGGCTGATCGGCCGGTCGAGCAGGCTGATGCAGTCATGCCGCTCGAGATAGGTGGTGTCCGGCAGCACCAGGTCGGCGAACGGCACGGTCTCCGAGTAGTAGGCGTCGGAATAGATGATGAAGGGGATCTTGTAGTCGCCCGACGCATCCTTGTCGGTGAGCATGCGAATCGTCTCGACCGTGTTCATCGAGGAATTCCAAGCCATGTTCGACATGTACATCAATAGCGTGTCGATCGGGTAGGGATCACCCGCCCAGGCATTGCGGATGACCGAGTGCATCAGGCCGTGCGCGGCTAAAGGCGCCTCCCAGGAATAGGCCTTGTCGATGCGTGTCGGCGTGCCGGCCCCGTCGACCAGCAGGTCGTCCGGCCCGCAGACGAAGCCGAGCGGCATGCCTTCCAGCGGCGTCATCGGGCGGACGTCCTTGCCCGCCGGCTTCGGCCCCGGCGGCGCCGGGCGCGGATAGGGCGGCTTGAAGCGGAAGCCACCCGGCACGTCCACGGTGCCCAGCAGCACCTGCAGCAGATGGATGGCGCGGCAGGTGTGAAAACCGTTGGAATGGGCCGAGATGCCGCGCATGGCGTGCATGGAGATCGGCCGCCCCTTGATCGTCTCGTGCCGGCGCCCGGCCCAGTCTGTCCAGGCCACCGGCAGTTCGATCGTCTGCTCGAAGGCGACATGCGCCAGCTCCGCCGCGATCCGGCGGATCGTGTCGGCGCTGACGCCGCAGCGGCCGGCGACCGCGTCGGGCGAATAGCTGTCGTTGAGATAGCGGTCGGCGATAAGCTGAAACACCGGAACGCAGCGGCGGCCGTTGACCGTATGGCTGCCGGTCAGCGCCGGTTTCGCGTTGGGGTCGGCAGCCCGGACCGGTGTCTTCGCAACCCTGTCCCAGGCGAGCGGATGGCCGGCGGCGTCGCGAACGAAGAGCCCGTCATCGGAGGTTCCCGGCTCCTGGATGACGAGCACATGGGCGTTGGTGTAGCGCAGCAGATAGTCGAGATCGACGCGGCCGGCCTTGAGCAACTCGTGGACCAGCGCCAGCACGAACAGGCCATCGGTGCCCGGCCTGATGCCGATCCAGTCGTCGGCGATCGCATTGTAGCCGGTGCGGCACGGATTGATCGAGACGACCTTGGCGCCGCGCGCCTTGAGCTTGCCGAGGCCGATCTTGATCGGGTTGGAATCGTGGTCTTCGGCGACGCCGAAGAGCATGAAGTATTTCGTGTTGTCCCAGTCGGGCTCGCCGAACTCCCAGAACGAGCCGCCGATCGTGTAGAGGCCGCCGGCCGCCATGTTGACCGAGCAGAAGCCGCCATGGGCGGCGAAGTTCGGCGTGCCGAACTGGCTTGCCCACCAGCCGGTCAGGGATTGCGACTGGTCGCGTCCGGTGAAGAAGGCGAGCTTCTTGGGATCGCTCCGGCGTATCGCCGAGAGCCGCTCGGTCGCGATCGAAAGTGCTTCCTCCCATTCGATCTCACGGAATTCGCCCGAGCCGCGCGGGCCGCGGCGCAACAGCGGCTTCTTCAGCCGCGCCGGACTGTAGTGCTGCATGATGCCGGCGCTGCCCTTGCCGCAGATCACGCCGCGATTGACCGGATGGTCCTTGTTGCCGTTGATATAGCGGACCTTGCCGTCCTTGATATGGACGTCGATGCCGCAGCGGCAGGCGCACATATAGCAAGTGGTCTTGGCGATCCGGTCGGAGACGCCTGGCGAAGTGTCGACGCCGTCGCCCTCGTCGGGCGCGCGCGTGTCGGCCAGCGGCCGCTGCGACGGGGCGGAATTTGCGCCGCGCGGCGCGCCGTGGCTCATTGTTCCCGGATGCTCTGGCGGCTCGCGATCTTGGCTTTCGTCTTCGGTCCGGGACCGCGCATATAGTGCTGTTCAGGGTGGTAGCGATCGCTGGCGAGCCGCCGCTTCAGGCCACGGGTCCAGTGCGCGAACAGCGATTTGAAGCGCCCCATCATTTCCAACTCTTGCGGCGCGGCCGCCAATTTTTTCCAACTTCCAGTGAAAACTTAGAACAAAGCAATCGATCTGTCTAACAAGTTGCTCTTGTAATTCCGATCGATTTTGCTTCTTAATTGCGCATGACCCTTGAACAGTTGCGCATCTTCGTCGCCGTCGCCGAACGCGGCCATATGACCAAGGCGGCCGAGCTTCTGGGCATCTCGCAGTCGGCCGCCTCGGCTGCCATCCGCGCGCTCGAGCAGCAGCATGGGGTGCGGCTGTTCGACCGCGTCGGCCGCAACATCGAGCTGGCGCAGACCGGGCGCAGGTTCCTGCCCGAGGCCAAGGCGGTGCTCGAGCGCGCTGCCGCCGCGACCAATGTGCTGGAGCATGTCTCTCAGACGGTCACCGGCAGCCTGTCGATCGCTGCCAGCCAGACCATTGCCAGCTACTGGCTGCCGCGCCGGCTGGCCGCCTTCCACGAGGCCTATCCCGCCGTCAGGCTGAATGTCAGCATCGGCAACACCAGCCAGGTCGAGACCCATGTGCTCGACGGCACGGCGGATTTCGGCCTGGTCGAGGGGCGCACCGAATCCGACATCCTGCGGCGCGCCAAGGTCGATGTGGATCGGCTGCTGCTGGTCGTCGCCCCCACGCACCCGAAAATCGCCGAACATGGGCGCGGCCACCCCGACATCAGGGAGCTGCGCTGGATCATCAGGGAAGGCGGCTCGGGCACGCGCGAGGCGCTGGAAGATCTCGCGCGCCGCGAGGCGGTGCCGTTCGCGGATCTCAGGATATTCCTCGTCCTGCCGAGCAACGAGGCGATCCGCCAGGCGGTCGAGGCGGGCGCCGGCGCCACCATCATCTCGGAACTC
>NZ_RZOF01000221.1:0-10763 GCF_003998955.1 Mesorhizobium sp. M4B.F.Ca.ET.017.02.2.1
CAATGCAGGTAACGCAAGGCCAGCGGCGCGTTGAGCCCCATCTGGTTGCGCAGCACCTCGACCTGCTCGGCGCTCGCGTTCATGCCCAGCATTAGGCGCGCGGGGTCGCCGGGGATGATCTCGAGCACCGCGAACACCACCATGGAGGCCAGCACAAGCGTGGCGGCGGCGATGATCAGACGCTTCAGGAGGTAGGCACTCATCGGCACAACCTGCCGGAAAAGCAAAGGCCCCGGAAGCGGCTTTCGCCACCGGGGCGTTGCATTTCTGTCGAGGTCAATCCGACCACTTCACCTTGGTCAGATCATTGGCCTGAATCGGCGCGTTCTCCCACAGGCCTTGCAGCTTGGCGTCCCAAACGCCGACCTTCGGCAGTTCGTAGAGGAAGCCGACCACGGCGTCGTCGGCGAGGATCTTCTGCGCCTCACCGAGCAGTTCCTTGCGCTTGGCCTCGTCGGAGGTGAGGTTCAGATCGGCGATGACCTTGTCGAAAGCCGGGTTGTCGTAGTTGAAGTAATAGTCCTTGCGCGAATAGATATCGATGTCGTTGGGCTCGGTGTGGGAGACGATGGTGAGGTCGTAGTCCTTCTTGGTGAACACCTGGTCCAGCCACTGCGCCCATTCCACCGGCACGATCTCGAGATCGATGCCGACGTCGCGCAACTCCGAGGCGATGATCTCGCCGCCGAGCCGCGCATAGGAAGGCGGCGGCAGCTTCAGCGTCGCCTTGAAGCCGTTCTCGAGCCCGGCTTGCTTGAGCAGTTCCTTGGCCTTGGCGACATCATGCGGATAACGGCCGGTGAGGTCGACATAGTCCTTGTTGGCGGGCGACATGTGCGAGCCGATCGGCTGGCCGAGCCCCGCCGAGGCGCCATCGATGATCGCCTTGCGATCGAGCGCGTAGGAGATCGCCTGTCTGACCTCGACCTTGTCGAAGGGCGGCTTCTTGTTGTTGATCGACAGGATGGTCTCGCCCTCGGTCGAGCCGATCACGACATGGAAGCGCGGATCGTCCTTGACCTGGGCGACGCTGTCGGGATCGAAGAAAGGGAAGGCCTGGATGTCGCCGGAAAGCAGGGCCGGAACGGCGGCGGCGGCATCGGGGACGATGCGGAACTCGGCCTTGTCGAGCGAGACCGGCGCGCCCCGGTGTGCGTCAGATTTCACCAGCGTGATCGACGAGCCCTTGACCCAGTCCTGGAATTTGAACGGGCCGGTGCCGATCGGCTTCTCCTTGTTGGTGTCGGCCGATTTCGGCGACACGATCACCGCGTCGCCCCAGCCCATATTGTAGAGGAAGGAGCCCTGCGGGTTCTTCAGCGTCACCTTGACGGTCGCCGGATCGACGACATCGACCTTGTCGATCGCCGCGAACAGGCCCTTCTGCGCGTTGACCGAATTGTCGGCGCGGGCGCGGTCGAGCGAGAACTTGACGTCCTCGGCGCTGAAGTCGGCGCCGTCATGGAATTTGACGCCGGTATGAAGCTTGAACGTATAGACCTTGCCGTCGTCGGAAATGCTCCAGCTTTCGGCGAGATCGGGCAGCACCTCGCCGTTCGGGCCGATCCGGGTCAGGCCTTCGAACACGTTGGCGTAGAGCACTTCGTCGATCGCCGCGGCAGCACCCGCGGTCGGGTCGAGATGCGGGGGTTCGAGCGGAATGCCGATGACGAGATCGGTGCGCGCGGCAAAAGCCGAGGTCGCGGTGGCGAGCGCCAGAGCGGCGGCGGCGAGAACGGTCTTCCACAATTTCATCGGGCAACTCCCATCTGCTCAACCGGGTGGATAGAAGCGTGATTTCGAGGTCGAGTAAATTGCGTTTCGTGCTGTCGGACAGCGCCGGGCGGAATGTTTTTCCCGAAGCAGGCGGACTGGCCGACCTTCACTTGCCTGTTTTCGTAGGGATCAGTCGGCGACGGTGCCCCGCAACAGCACGTTGAGGCCGATTGCCATCACCTTGGCCGATTCCACCATGTCGGCGATGCCGACCCATTCGTCGGGCCGGTGGGCGAGGTCGAGAATGCCCGGCCCATAGGCGATGCAGTCATAGATGTGGCCGATACGGGCGACGTGCTTCTGGTCGTAGGTACCGGGCGAAATCACATAGTCGGGCTCGCGGTCGAATATCGCCATGATGCCTTGCGCCACAGCTTTCACCACCGGAGCGTCGCGCTCGGTCATCAGCGGCAGCACTTCCATCAGATCGCGGATCTCGTAGTCGAACTTCTTCCGCTCGCGCTTCAACCGCTCCAGGATATCCGTCACCTCGCTCTTCACCGTGGCGAGGTCCTCCTCGAGCAGGAAGCGCCGGTCGATGGTCAGCCGGCAGGAATCGGGCACGTTGGGGGAGGGCAGGCCGGGACGAAAATCCTCGGTCTGGCCGCCATGGATGGAATTGATGTTCATGGTCGAGCGCTTGGCGCCTTCAGGCACCACCGGCATGCGCGTCACCTTGCGGTCAAGCGCCGGGAACAATTCATCCTCGAAGGCCTGCAGCACGGCGCCCATGTGGCGCACCGCATTGTCGCCGAGGAACGGCATCGAGCCATGCGCGATCTCGCCCTTGGTCTCGATCTCCGCCCACCAGACGCCGCGATGGCCAAGGCAGATGCGATCCTTGTTCAGCGGTTCCGGAATGATGACGTGGTCGACTTTCGGCTTCGAGAAATAGCCGAGCCTGGCAAGATGGGCGACCCCGCCGAAGCCGCCGGACTCCTCGTCGACCGTACCCGAGATCTCGATGGCGCCCGGGAAGTCCGGGAACACCTCCATGAATGCCTCGGCGGCGATGATCGAGGCCGCCAGCCCGCCCTTCATGTCGCAGGCGCCACGGCCGTAGACCCTGCCGTCCTTCACCAGCCCGGCGAACGGATCGACGGTCCAGCCTTCGCCGGCCTCGACGACGTCGATATGCGAGTTGAAATGCACGCAGGCGCCGGCCGATCTGCCGTCGAAGCGGGCAACGACGTTGACGCGCGGGTAGCGGTCGGTGTCGCCGGGGGTGCCTTCGGCGCGGATGAACTCGGTTTCGAAGCCGCGCTTCCTCAGGCGCTCGCCGACATATTCGGCGCAGGGGCGATAGGCCTCGCCTGGCGGATTGACGGTCGGGAAGCGGATCAGGTCCGCGGTCAGCGCAACGAGGTCGTCGATCCGCGCGTCGACGGCCTTAAGGAGTCGTTCGGTCATTCCTGAAGTTGAGCAGTGAAGCGGGCGACTGGCAAGCGCGACGGCGAAGTCTTTGAAACTACGTGTCGCGGCGGCAACTATGGCGGGAAAATCGTTCAAATTCGCTGCTTTGGATTGGCGAATTCATCAACGAGTGTGTGTTACTTCATTCACCTGCCGTTAAAATGCTGAAAAATCGCGTGATGGCAGGCATGCAAGGGGCAATCAAAGGGGTTTGATCGCATGAAAAAGACTGTTCTCATGGCAACGATACTGGCGACCGCGCTGTTCGGCACCTCGGTCGCAGGCAAGGCTGCCGCACTGGTGGCCAATATCGACGTATCCTCACAAACGATGACCGTCAGCAAATACGGCCAGGTGCTGTACCGCTGGAGCGTGTCCACCGCCCGCAAAGGTTACTTCACGCCGCGCGGCAGCTACCGCCCGCAGTGGACGGCCCGGATGTGGTATTCGCGCAAATACGAGATGTCGCCGATGCCATACTCAGTGTTCTTCCGTGGCGGCTACGCCATCCACGGCACCGGTGCGGTGAAATATCTCGGGCGTCCGGCCTCGCATGGCTGCGTGCGCCTGCACACCGCCAACGCCGCGACCTTCTATTCGATGGTGCGCGAAGCGGGCTACGGCAACACGCGCATCGTGGTCACCGACTGACCTCGCGCGATTGGCTTTCGGTGCCAAAAGCGTTGCAGCAATGCCGCACTGCAACCGGAACTCGCGTCGACGCATGGTTTCCGGTGCCGACGTCGATTGCGTGAATCTTCGGCGGTGGTAGGTATCGCGACGTTACTTTTTGATGCTTGGGGACTACAATGTATCGACTTGTTTTGAGCGCGGCGATTGCCGTAACCGCTACTTCCGCCTTCGCTGCCGACGCGCCCGTCGTCCTGGACCAGGAACTCGCCCAGCCGCATGTTTCAGGCTACGGCGAGGTATATCTCGGCGGTCTCTACTTCGCGACCCCCGGGGACGATGCAGACGGCACGACCGCCGGCGGCGCCGCCCGGGTCAATTTTCCGATCGACGCCCGTTGGAACATCCAGACCGACGCGGTGATCGATTCGCTGTGGGTCGAAGGTACGAACATCTACAGCTACGGCGGCGCCATCCATGGTTACTGGCGCGATCCGAGCTCGTATGCCCTGGGCGCCTTTGCCACGATCAACGGATATGGCGGCGACGAGGGCCTCGGTGACGCAGGCATCTACACTTTCACCGTCGGTCCCGAGGCACAGGCTTATTTCGGCAACGTGACGGTTTACGGGCAGGTCTACTACGGACAGCTGCGGGTCAGCGGCGAATCCGAACACCTCGACAATTGGGGCGGCCGCGGCGTCGTGCGGTATTTCGCGCAGGACGATCTGCGCTTCGACGGCGAACTCGGCTTCTCGCGGCTGTCCGGTTTTGGCGGGCATTTCGATACCGTCTCGGCGGCATTGCAGGCCAACTATCGGTTCTCGGGCACCCCTTGGTCAGTGTTTGGCCGCTATCAGCTGGATCACCTGAGCTTCTCGGAGGCTTCGGGCAGCGTGAACATCCACAAATATCTGATCGGCCTGCGGGCAAGCTTCGGTTCGGACACGTTGCTCTCCGAAGATCGCAACGGCGCCACCATGGATACATTCCGGCCGAACTTCACCATCCCTGCTCCGCTCTGAGGGAGCTTAATCCAGAGCCGCGAGGAGTACTCCTCGCGGCTTTTTTGTTGCGCATCGGAGCGGGGCAATCGGAGCCGCCGCTTGCGCCGACGGCCGCTCATCTGCCAACGCGCATCGCCGTCACGGATCAGATGGAGTGTTGGAGAAAAGACAATCCGGCTCCTGCCAGTGCTTATGAATACTGCAAGTGCTCATGAACGCTGCACAGTATTTGGGCAGATCAAGGCCAAAGCGTTGCAGTAATGTCGCAGGGCTTCAGAACCCGGCTTGTACGCCCGGGTTTGAGGCTGTTCACGCTTGCGTGAACGGGCAGCGATGGTAAATGCCGGATAAGTCAGACATTTGAGGGACTTCACGATGTATCGACTTCTCCTTGGTGCGGCACTTGCCGCAACGGCCACGTCGGCTTTTGCCGCCGATGCCGTCGCTCCGATCGTTATGGATCAGGAACTCGCCCAGCCGCATGTTTCGGGCTACGTCGAGGCCTATCTCGGCGGGCTGTATGTGACGGCCGCTGGCGAGCACGCGGATGGCACGACCGCAGGCGGCACGGGCCGGGTCAATTTCCCGATCGATTCCCGCTGGAACGTCCAGACAGACGCGTTCGTCGATTCGCTGTGGGCCGAGGGCACCAACATTTACGGCTATGGCGGCGCGGTTCACGGCTACTGGCGCGATCCCAGCGCCTTTGCGCTTGGCGCGTTCGCCTCCGTCACCGGCTATGGCGGCGACGGGTTCGACGACGATCTCTACAGTTTCTCGGTTGGACCGGAAGGCCAAGTCTACATGGGTAATGTGACCGTGTACGGCCAGGTTTACTATGGCCAGTTGCGGGCCAGCGGCTCGTCCGAGCATATCGACACCTGGGGCGGTCGCGGGGTGGTGCGCTATTTCGCCCAGGACAATCTCCGCTTCGATGGTGAACTGGGCTATTCGACGACATCTGTGGGCCCCTTCGACACCAACACCTTCACCGGGGCGCTGCAGGCTGCGTACCGGTTTTCCGGAACGGCGTTTTCGGTGTTCGGCCGCTATCAGTTCGAACGCGCGTCCATATCTGCGTTCGACGTAACCGAGAACATCCACAAATATGTGATTGGCGTGCGGGCGAGCTTCGGTTCGGACACATTGCTTGATGAGGATCGCAACGGCGCCACGATGGATACCGGCCGGCCGAACCTCATCCTGCCTTCGTTACTGTAGTATCGGCGGGAAACAAGAGATTTATGGCGAAGACCGCGAAGAGCAATCTTCGCGGTTTTTCTTTGCCGCGTCCAATCTGCGCACGCGATGGCAGATGCACCGAGCGGAATGGAAAAGGCTTCGGCGCCCGGTCCTTCAGTCAGAATTTCCCCCAAGCGCAACCGATGAACAAACAACGAAGCCGCGAAGGGTCTCTTCGCGACTTTCGCTTGGTGCGGCGTCAATGGTCAATTCGGGCCGGGCACCGGGTCAGCCGGCCGCTCCTCGGCCTGCCCACGCCGCTTGCGCCGGCGGCCGCTCATCTCCCAACGCTTGTGGAACCACATCCACTGGCCGGGATCCTCGCGCACCCAGCGCTCGACGACGTCGGCAAGAAGCTGGGTGGTGGCGTGGACGTCGACGCTACCGCTTTCGGTGCGCGGCAAGGTCAGCTTGTCCTCGATGTCCAGGCGGAACCGGTTGCCCGGCAGCCGGACGCAGCGGGCGGGATAGACGTCGCAGTCGTAGTGGCGGGCGAGCATGCCAAGCACCGGATTGCTCTGGCACGGACGGCCGAAAAAGGTCGTCTCCAGTCCGCTGGAGAATTTCTGGTCGACAAGCACGCCGATATTGCCGCCGTTCTCCAGGATGGCGGCAAGCGCGAAGGACGCGCCGGTCGAGGAGGGCAGCAAGCCCCCCATGGTCGAGCGGCGCGTCGAGTGGATGTAGTCGGCGAGATAGGGATTGTTGGGCGGGCGAAACAGCGCGGTGATGTTCATGCCGAAGGTGGCGGCGGCCACCGGCAGCAATTCGAAATTGCCGAGATGGCCGGTGAACAGGATATGCGGCTTCTTCTCGCCGGCGATCTCGACGAAATGCTCGACGCCACGGACGTCGACGCGGCCGGGCTTTGTCGCTTTCGGATCATAATCGAAGAGGGCGTCGAGGAAGATGTACTCGGCCGCCAGCCGGGCCATGTTGCCCCACATTTCGAGCGCGATGGCCTCGATCTCGGCGTCGCTCTTTTCGGGATAGGCAAGGCGCAGATTGTTGACCGCAACGCGGTGACGTCCGACCAGCGGGCCAATGCGGCGGGCGACGCGGTCGGCGAAGTTGAGCGCCTTGTCCGGCGGCAGGAGCCGCAGCAGCGAGATCATCGCCATGGCCAGGCGCGCCACCAGCCAGTGCTCCATCTGGCGCAGCCGCCGGCCGTAGCGGAACATGAAGTCCCGGCGGGCTTTCTTGAGCACCTTGCCGACCACTGCCCTAGACGCGCAGGATGATCTTGCCGAACACGTCGCGGCCTTCCATGCGCTTCAGCGCCGCGTCGATGTCGTCGAAGCCGACTTCGGTGTCGATGACGGGAGCGACGAGGCCGGCCGCCATCTTCTGCATGGCATCGGCCATGTTCTCCATGCGGCAGCCGAAGGAGCCGAGCAGCTTCAGCTGCTGCTGGAAGAGCTGCATAAGATTGACCTGCGTCGACACGCCGGAGGTCGAGCCGCAAGTGACAAGGCGGCCGCCGCGCTTGAGGCACAGCATCGAGCCGGCGAAGGTGTCGGCGCCGACATGCTCGAACACGACGTCGACGCCCTTCTTCTTGGTCAGCTTGCGCACGACGCCTTCGAAACGGTCCTCGCGGTAGTTGATGACATGGTCGGCGCCGAGCGCCTTGGCCTTGTCGATCTTGTCGTTGGAGCCGACGGTGGTGATGACGGTGCAGCCCATCTTCTTCGCCAGCTGGATCGCGGCGGTGCCGATGCCGGAACCGCCGGCATGGACGAGAATGGTCTCGCCGGGTTCGAGCTTTGCGTTGTCGAACAGCATGTGCTCGACCGTGCCGAAGGTAACGGGCGCGACCGCCGCGCCGATCTCGCTGACGCCGGGCGGGGCGGGGACCAGCAGGCGGGCCGGCAGGTTGATCTTCTCTTGCGCGAAGCCGTCGAGGTGGAAGCCATGAACGCCGGAGACGTGCTCGCAGAGATTGTCGCGGCCTTCGCGGCAGGCCCGGCAAAGGCCACAGGTGCGCGCGCCATAGATCGACACCAGCTGTCCCGGCAGAAGGCTGGAGACGCCGGGGCCGACGGCGTCGACCTCGCCCGACGCCTCGGCGCCGACGACAAGCGGCAGCTTGCGCTTGGCGAAGGCCATGCCGCGCCAGCCCCAGACGTCGATATGGTTCAACGCCACCGCCTTGATGCGAAGCGTCACTTCGCCGAGCGAAGGCGGCGGGGGAGGCGGCAGGTCCACCGTTTCAAGACGGCGGTCCTCGATAAGTTGCAATGCGCGCATTGGGCCTGTCAGTTCGTCAAAAGCGGGAAAACGTCCGCTTAGACCGGTTCCCTCGCCATGACAAGGCAGGTGTTCTGGCCGCCGAAGCCGAAGGAGTTCGACAAAACGGTGCCGACCTCGGCGTTGCGCTTCTTGTTGGGCACCACGTCGAGCACGATCGCCGGGTCGGGATTGTCGTAGTTGATGGTCGGCGGAATGACGCTTTCGCGCATGGTCATCAGCGAGAAAGCGGCCTCGACCGCGCCGGCTGCCGACAGCGTGTGGCCGATCATCGACTTGTTGGACGAGATCGGCATCGAGCCGATCCGCTCGCCGAACACGGTCGACAGCGACAGATGCTCCATCTTGTCGTTTTCCGGCGTCGAGGTGCCATGCGCGTTGACGTAGTCGATCTCGTCCTCGCTCAGGCCGGCATCGGCAAGGGCGGCACGCACCGCAGCGATCGCCGGCGAACCATCGGGCTTGGAGCGGGTGCGGTGGAAATCGTCGGCCTTTTCGCCGCAGCCGCGCATGATGCCGAGGATAGGGGCGCCACGGGCAAGGGCCGCCTCCAGCGATTCCAGCACCAGCGCGCCGGATCCCTCGGCCAGCACAAAGCCGTCGCGATCCTTGGAAAAAGGCTTCGACGCCTTTTCCGGGATGTCGTTGTGAGTGGAGAGCGCCGAAAGCAGCGAGAAGCGGATCAGCGCCTCGGCGGTCGCCGAGCCGTCGGCGCCGATCGACAGCGCCTTGTCGCATTCGCCGCGGCGGATCGCCTCGACGCCGAGCTGGATGGCGGTGGCGCCGGAAGCGCAGGCAGTCGACAGCGTGATCGGCAGGCCGCGCGTGCCGAAACGGTCGGCCAGCCGGTCGGCGATCGAACCGAACTGGGTGGTCTCGAAGATGTCGAGTTCCTTCAACGCGCGCGCCACGCGCAGCAGCCTCTCGGCGCCGGCATCCTGCTTGTCCGAATTGTAGAGCGAAAAACGGTCGGCCCAGTCGAGCTCGACCGGTGGCGAGGCAAGGAAGAGCGGTCCGCTGAAATCGCCGCTGTCGAGGCCGGCTTCCGCCACCGCCTCCCGCGCGGCGGTCTCGGCCAGCTCGTAGGTGAGGGGGCTGGCGCCCTTGGAGCTTGACGGCAGGAAGTCGACCATGCCGGAGATGCGGGTGTTCAGATGATCGACCGGAAAGCGGGTGATCGGGTGGATGCCGGACTTGCCGGAGGTGAGCGCCGCCCAATTGTCGGCCTTGCCGACGCCCAGCGACGTCACCACGCCGATGCCGGTGACGGCGACGATCGGCCTGCCCATGTGGTCGTTCAGATTGGCCATGTTTTGTCCCTGGTGGTCACTCAGGCCGCCTTGATCAGCCCCATGCCCTCGAATTGGTGATAGCCGATCGCCGTTGCAAGCACGGTCGTGGGAATGCCGGCGAACGGCTTCTCGGTCGCGGCATCGAAAGCGGGATAGGCGGCCTTGCGCTCGACGGCGAGTGCCGCGAGCGCCACGGCGAAGGGGAACTGCGCCTCCTTCATATGGCCGGTCAGCGTCGAAAAGGCACGCGCCGCGATCGCCGGGTGGGCGGCGAACGCGGCTCTTTCGGCCGCTGTGGCGGTGTGGGCGCCGGAGGCGCCGGAGATCGCCAGCAATTCGCCATTCGGCAGCGCCGTCTGATCGAGCAAGGTCGCGATCTCGGCATCGAGCCCGCCGTTCCGCCGCTTGGCGCGGCCGGACACGATAGGGCCGAGCTCGGCGTAGATCTTGCGCCGGCGGCTCGTCGCGTGCTCGCGCTGCTCCAGCACCAGGAAAGCGCCGCCAGATCCGGTCACCACGCCGCCGCCTTCGCCGCCCTGCCTTTGCCAGACAGGCTTCCAGGCGCCACGATGCAGGTAGCCGGCCAACTCGTAGCCGAGCAGCATGTCGGAATGTTCGGTCTGGAAGGCGCCGCCGACCAGCACATGCGTCGACTGTCCCGAGCGGATGCGCGCGGCCGCCGTCTCGACGGCGGCGACGCCAGCGCCTTCCTCGCCCATGAAGGTGCGGGACGACCCGGTGACCTTGTGGACGATCGAGATGTTGCCAGCGAGCAGATTGGAGAGCTGGGCGAGGAACAGCGTCGGGCGCAGTTCAGTGGTCAGCTTCTCGTTGAGCAGCACGTCGCGGTCGTTGCGGCTTTCGGATGCGGCGAGGATGGCGGCATCGACCGCCTCGTCGCGCTCGCCTCCGCCGGCTGCCACCACCATGTCCATGGTCGCGCAGAGCTCGTCATTGCCCTTGATGCCGGCATCGTCCAGCGCCAGACCCGCGGCATAGGTACCGAGCCGCTGCCAGGTCTCCATCTGCCGCTGGTCGCCGCGCTTGGCGATCTGCAGGTTCCAGTCGATCTCCGGCAGCGGGTGGATGGTATAGGGCGCAAAGCGCGCGGCATCGAGCACCGGCTCAAGGCCGGGCTGGGCGAGCTTCTGCC